>CAZIHC010000001.1:0-40831 GCA_964538605.1 uncultured Herbinix sp.
AAACAGGGTTCTGTAAGATTTTGTAAGGCAATTAAACTTGCAATTTAAACATTTTTTCTTAATGCAAAAAACCGTTTGACTTTTTTTCTTTTTTGATTATGATAGAGTATAGTGTGTGAATAAGCTTATATTATATACTAATGCGGATTATGAAAAATTCTTATGAAAAACACTAAATATACCGATATCTTATATAAAGTTATTAAAGGAGGTACTTCATGAAAGCCGGATTTGATCCACAAAAATACATTGAAGAACAAACAAAATATATTTTGGAACGGGTAAACAACTTTGACAAATTATATTTGGAATTCGGAGGCAAGCTAATCGGTGACAAACACGCAAAAAGAGTTTTACCCGGTTTCGATGAGGACGCAAAAATTAAAATCCTCCAAAAATTAAAGGATCAGGCAGAAATAATAATCTGCGTATACGCCGGCGACATTGAAAGAAATAAAGTCCGAGGAGATTATGGCATTACTTATGATATGGAAGTCCTCCGTTTATTGGATGATTTTCGAAGCTATGATCTTAAGGTAAACAGCGTTGTTATTACCCGGTATAACAAGCAACCGGCAACCAATGTCTTTATAAACAAGCTTGAACGCCGTAACATAAAGGTATACAAACATATGGCAATTCCCGGCTATCCTGCCGATGTAGATACCATTGTCAGTGAAAACGGTTACGGAATCAATCCCTATATTCCTACAACCAAGCCCATAGTAGTGGTAACCGCTCCCGGTCCTAACAGCGGTAAACTGGCAACCTGTTTAAATCAGCTTTATCATGAATACAAATTGGGCCGCGTGGCCGGATATGCCAAATTCGAAACATTCCCTGTATGGAATCTTCCCCTTAAGCATCCAGTAAATATAGCTTATGAGGCTGCTACAATAGATTTAAAGGATGTTAATATGATAGATAACTTCCATTTTGAAAAATATAATGAGGTTGCGGTAAATTATAACAGGGATCTGGAAATGTTTCCGGTGGTAAAAAGAATAATTGAAAGAATTACAGGCAAGTCCGTATACCAGTCTCCAACGGACATGGGGGTAAACAGAGTTGCCTGTGGCATAGTAGATGATGAAGTGGTATGTGAAGCTTCAAAGCAGGAAATAATACGCAGGTATTTTGCCACCGCCTGTGATTTCAAAAAGGGATTGCTGGACGAGGATGCTCTTAACCGTATGAAGGTTATAATGGAAGAGTTAAAATTAAAGCAGGAAGACAGGCGCTGTGTAATGCCCGCCAGAAATTACGCCGCAAAACTTAAAGAAAACTGTCAGGATAACGAAACCGTCTCCGTAATGGCCTTTGAAATGCACGACGGTAAAATTATAACAGGCCGCAGTTCCTCCACCATGGATTGCTCTGCCGCAGCCATATTAAATGCTATTAAGTATCTGGCAGGAATCAGCGATGAAATATATCTGCTTTCACCGCTTATCTTAAATACAATCCGTGATTTAAAGGAAAAAGATCTTAACAGCAAAATTTCCCGCCTGAATGTCAATGAAATTTTGATAGCCCTTAGTATTTGTGCGGTTACCAATCCCACAGCACAGCTTGCATATGAGAAATTGTCACTTCTTAAGGGTGTCCAGGCTCATTGCACTACCATGCTTAACAAAAACGACGAGCAAATATTAAGAAAGCTCGGAATCGACATTACCTGCGATCCTTTCTATCCGTCTGAAAATTTATATTATGTATAAAATGCTGCGCTAATAATGAACATAATTAAGCCCTGTGGTTTTCATACTCCACAGGGCTTATAATATTTATAGTCAAATATAATATTGATCGGCTTAACAGCAAAGTTTTCTAATTACTTATGATTGCATAGCAAATAAATCCCGAAAAAAACTTAAAATCCGGCAGTAAATTAATCTTTTAAAGAAATTGCATCCCAAACTTCACTATTAATTACCACATCATAATCCGAGGACCACTGTTCATAAAGTTCGGCAAAAAGCTTGGTGCGCCTTTCTTCTATGATTTTCTCCTTGACCTCGGTTGTGGCATCTTCGTTAAAATCAGTTACGCAGTATATAATATGCCATCCGTAATCTGTAGTTATAATGTCGCTTATTTCTCCGGTCTTTAGGTTAAATGCGGCCTGCTCAAACGTATTACTGAATTCTTCGGGTCCTGTGCCTCTTCCGAAAGTATATTCAATAACCTCATCTTCAGAATTGGCTTCCGCAAGAGAGTAAAAGTCTTCTCCGCTTCTTGCCCTTTCAAGCAGGGAAATTACTTTTTGATAAGCCTTTTCCCTTTGCTCAAAAGAAAGCGGTTTTCTGTTACCTTCGTTATCAAGTTCGGTTCCGTATATCAATATATGCTGTACAGTAATCTGTCTGGATTCATAATCGGATACATTGGTGTCCACATCTATGGTCAGGGTTTCAAAAACCTTTTCAGCCAAAAGATTTTCGCTGTACACCTGCTCCAAAAGGTCACGAGTTACCAGGTACCGGTCTATATCGGCATCAGAAAGCCCTGCAAAATGCTCGGCTGCATAAGAGGCTGCATCTGCTTTTTCCTCATCCGTTAAAGTGATTCCCATTTGCTCGGCTTTATCACGTATTACTTTAATCTGGGTAATTTGCTTTATAACTTCATCTTTTATATGTTCACCGAAAGTCTTTCCGTCGCCAAAGATGTCCACATTCCAGATATCTTTTCCGTACTCCGTTTCATACGTTTCCTGTGCGGATTTTAAGTAAACCATAGCCTCGTTGTAATATACCCTTATATCTCCTATCAGGGCAATCAGTTCTCCGGCACTGGTATCTTCAGTTACCTGCTGCTTGTCGGATTTAAAATAGTAATAAGACATTTCGGTAACCTTATTTGTATCAATATCAAAGGAAATATAAATTTCACTGTCACTGTTTTTGTAAGTATGAGTAACCGAATTTTTCTCCGACTCCAGGGTTTTATTCGTTTCGGCTCCGTAAATCTCTTTAAGCTTATTTTCCGCCTCGGTTTTATCCATACCTATTTCCACACCAAAAATTTTGTAATTTTTAGCACCGTTAAGAACAATAATGGATGTAATGTCACCTTTAGGCGCAATAAGCTGTAAGGCTCCTTCCAATTTATAAATACCGTTGCTTTCTTCAACCAGTTCGGTTTTTGTCTTTTTCTCAAAGGTGTTTACAGATTTTCCTTTATAATTAGTCAGTTCATAGCTTGATTCGTCTATCCTGCAACCGTTTAAAAGAGGCAGGATAAAAAGTATCAGTAATATGATCTTTAATCTATGGCACATGTTATACATGCAATTTTTACTCATTTTATGTCCCTCTCATTCAGCTTAACTTTATAACTGTTAAGCTTATTTACTTACATTTGCAATATGTTGTTCTTATCTTGTCCTGTTTATATCAAAATAAACCTAAGCCTTAGTATGATATTGCTCGCTGCCGCCATATTAACCTTTAGCTTATACGCTAAACTTAAGCAAAGTTTATCCGACTTTTGCGTCCTGCTTAAATTCATTGTAGATAAGCCCATACCTATTGTCAAGATTGCGGAAGTAAAGATTTAAAATCATCAAGCAGTTTCTTGATATTTTCAAATATCCAGTTGTTATCTGTTTTTCCCTTGGCAGGCTTAGGCAGCTGATAAGTAAAATACGGACTTCCCTGGGCATAAAACTTAAGGCTGTTTCCATACTTCTTAATAAGTTCCGGTATTTTTGACACGTCCAATTTGGCTTTTGGATACATCATCAGCTTAACCTCGTTGCCTTTTTGCACCAGCCCCTGAACATATACGCTGTGGCAGTATGCCTTAATCAGGGCGATATTAAGAAGATTGTTAACTGCATTGGGCAAATCGCCGTAACGGTCAACAAGCTCTTCCTGCATATCCATAAGTTCGTCCTCGGTTTCAATGGCGGCAATTCTCTTATAAACATCCAGCTTCTGTATCTCATTCATAATATAAGTAGACGGTATGAAAGCATCCATTTCCATGTCTACCGTTGTTTCAAAAAATTCTTCTTCCTCTTCGTCGCCTTTTAAGGATTTTATGGCTTCATTGAGCATCTTGCAATACAAATCATACCCTACGGCATCCATATGGCCGCTTTGTTCAGGTCCAAGCAAGTTTCCGGCACCGCGAATTTCTAAGTCCCTCATGGCAATCTTAAAGCCGGAACCCAGTTCGGTAAACTCTTTGATGGCATGAAGCCTTTTTTCCGCCACTTCCTTTAGGACCTTATCCTTTTTATACATTAAAAATGCATAGGCCGTACGGTTTGACCTTCCTACCCGGCCTCTCAGCTGATAAAGCTGTGACAGGCCCAGCCGGTCGGCATCCTCGATTATTATGGTATTTACGTTTGATATATCAAGGCCTGTTTCTATAATTGTAGTTGAAACCAAAACATCGATTTCACCGGATATGAAATCAAACATAATTTTTTCCAAAGTCCGTTCACTCATCTGTCCGTGGGCAACGGCTACGTTTGCTTCAGGCACCAGCTTTGATACGTTAGCCGCAATTTCATCAATCCCTTGTACCCTGTTATAGACATAGTATACCTGTCCGCCTCTGGCCAGTTCCCTGTTAATGGCCTCGCGGATTATCTCGTCGTTATGTTCCAATACGTAAGTCTGGACAGGCAAACGGTCCACAGGCGGCTCATCCAGAATACTCATATCACGAATGCCTATAAGGCTCATATGCAAAGTCCTGGGAATTGGTGTTGCGGTAAGGGTAAGAACATCCACGTCCTTTTTAAGCTGCTTTATTTTTTCCTTGTGGGCAACTCCGAAACGCTGCTCTTCGTCTATGATTAACAGTCCTAAATTTTTAAAACTTACATCCGATGAAAGAACCCTGTGGGTACCTACAACAATATCCAGAGTCCCGTTTTTGAGCCTTTCAATAGTCTTTTTTTGCTCGGCAGGGGTCCTAAAGCGGGAAAGCAAACCAATGCTTACCGGATAATCCATCATTCTTTGGACCAGGGTATTATAATGCTGTTGTGCAAGAATAGTTGTAGGAACAAGGAAAACCACCTGCTTACTGTCCGCTACAGCCTTAAATGCGGCCCGGATGGCAATCTCGGTCTTACCGTAGCCTACATCGCCGCAAATAAGTCTATCCATTATGCGGTCGCTTTCCATATCCCTTTTGGTTTCTTCAATGGCTTTAAGCTGGTCTTCCGTTTCCTCATAGGGAAATGCTTCCTCAAACTCTTTTTGCCATACGGTATCGGGACTAAACTTAAAGCCTTTTTTCTGCTGCCTGCTTGCATAAAGCTCCACCAGCTCTTTGGCGATTTCCCTTACCGCTCCTTTTACCCTGGCTTTGGTATGTTTCCACTCGGAAGAATTAAGTTTGTTAAGTTTAGGTTTCCGCCCTTCAGTACCGTTATATTTCTGAATCACATCAAGGCCTGTTGCAGGTACATACAACACGCCTCCGTCACCATACTCTATTTTGATATAATCCTTGGTTACCTTATCTACCTCAATCTTTTCAATTCCTCTGTAGATACCAAGACCATGATTTTCATGGACAACATAATCTCCCGGAGTAAGGTCAGTAAAACTTTGAATTTTCTGACCGTCATATGAGTATTTTTTCTTCTTTTTCTTTTTTTCCGCCCCGAATATATCGCTTTCCGATATTATAACAAATTTGATTAAAGGATATGAAAATCCCCTTTTCAAATTGCCGTAAGTTATCATCAGTTCCCCTTCCTGGAGAACCCTGTCTAAATCTTCGCTGTAAAACGGATTAAGATTAAAATCCCTGAGATCTTCGCTAAGGCGCTTTGCTCTTGTTCTTGACCCGGAAAGAAGTATTACCCTGTATTTGTTTTTCTTCCAATATTCCAGATCTTTTACCAGAACATCAAAATTCTTATGATAGGAAGAAAGAGACTGGACGGAAAAAACATATTGATTTTTTACGTCTATATAGCTGTTGCGGGGCTCCATAGTGCTTATAAGCAGGGAATTTTTCTTTGAAAGGATATTTAGGACGTCTTTATAGCCATAAATTACATTCATCTGTCCCGGAAGAATGTAACCTTTTTCAATCCTGCCTATCATACCCTCACGGAACTCATTTTCAACCGCTTCTCCTTTTTCAATAAGCCTGCCCGGTTCATCCAAAAAGAAAATGCTGTCCGAGTTGTTAAAGTACTCATAAAAACTCATGGTATTATCGTAGAAATAATTTATATAGCTTTCAAGGCTTACGGAACCCTGAAAGACCTGTAAATTCTCTTTAAATTCGGCTATAATGCTGCGAATCCTCTCAGCTTCCTCGGTCTTATTCTGCTGAGTCAGGGTTTTTATATACTGCTTTTCTTCTTCCTCAATTTTCTTCAGGCCCGAAACAAGCTGTTTTTCATCCGGAATAATTTCTGCGGCAGGATAAATAGTAAGACTATCTACCTGCTCAATTGATCTCTGACTGCTTACGTCAAAGGTACGGATAGAATCTATTGTATCTCCCCACAGCTCTATCCGGTATGGCACTTCTTCGGTAAGAGGAAAAATATCTACTATTCCGCCCCTTACGGCAAAATCTCCGGGCGATTCAACCTGTGCCTGTCTTTCATATCCGAGCCTTATAAGGGTGGCTTCAAAATCCTTCAGCTTAATTTCCGTATCCATATCAACGGTTATAATCCTTTCCTTGATATGCTGAAGGGGAAGAAGCCTATCCATTCCGCCGTCCAGGCTCATTATAATTGTCGTATCCTGCTTCTCGATAATCCTTTTAAGTATCTGAAGCCGTTCCCGGACTATGGCTCTTCCGTGGATATCGGCACTGTAAAAGATAATATCCTTTGACGGATATATGAAAACGTTTTTATCATATAAACGGTAATCTTCATATATTTCTTTGGCTTTCAGCTCATTGTAGGTAACGATTACTTTAAATTTAAAGCCTTCGCTAAGGCCGTATATCAGATGGCATTTTTGCGAATCAATACAGCCGGTAATCATTACCGGCAGTGTCCTCGTTATTATATTTTCCTTTATTTCATTAAATTCTTTTAATTCCTTCAAGGGTTCTGTAAAGGTCTTCAACCGGAATTCCTCCTGTTAGCCGTTATATGCTTAAAAATTCCCTTGCATAGTAGTATCCTGAGTATATTCGTTTAAGATAAATTTATAAACTGTGATCTATGCCAAACTATAAAGTCAGGCTCTTGTATCGTCTTTAATTTTTTTTACGAAGAATCTTTTTTAAAAGGGATTCTTTTGCATCTTCCCGGGCTTCATCGGACGGCCCGGAAACTCCTGATTTGTTCTCTTTGTTATCTGGCTCTATAGCTGTCTTCTTTTTATTATATTTATTCATGGCAGCATCCATTCCGGAAGTTATAATCATCCGGCAGGCATCCGAAGCATCCTTTAAAGCCTGTCTTATAGCTTCCTCTTCCTCGGCCTTAAATCTCGACAAAACGTAATCGGCCAGATCCCAATTCTGGGGTTTTGCACCCACACCGATTCTTATTCTGGGAAATTCATCGGTCCCCAGATGGCTTATAATGCTTTTTATACCGTTATGTCCTCCGGCACTGCCTTTCTTACGAATCCTAAGCTGTCCCACGTCCAGGCTGATATCGTCATAAATTATAATAATATCCTCGGTGGATACCTTATAATAATCCACCAGTTCCCTTACGCTTTCGCCGCTTAGATTCATATAGGTAACAGGCTGGGCAAGGATTACTTTTTCACCTTCGATATAGCCCATACCGCATTTAGCCTTATGTTTCATCTGATTTAAAGGAATTCTGTAATCATCCGATATCCGTGTAATGGCATCCCAGCCGATATTATGCCTTGTGGCCTGATATTTTTCCGTTGGGTTTCCTAATCCAATTATTATACGCATGTCCTACCTCTTCTTATACTAAAAAATCGCATGACAATATATACTTAATGTGCTTGACATTAAGTATATATTATAGTGTATGTACTTTTGTAATATATACCATAGGATTACAGCTGTTATTATATTATAACCTTTCAAAAAAGATGTAGCAACTTATTAATTAACTTTAAGCCGCTCTGCATTAAAATGACTGTTCCATTAATATAAATATGGTATATGCTTCAAATAATCACTTATATAATCTTAAATCTGTTAATGAGCGATATAATGAGATAAACAAAGTTGTACCCATTCCTTATAGGTATCTTTAAAGGTATTTGCAGAGTAAAAGCAGGCGCAGGTACGGGGTTTCAATTCCTTATAGGTAGTCTTAATAATAATGCCGTTATTGCAGTTGGCAATCAGCCTATACCCTGCATTCTGTTGCAATATATAGGCTAAGCCGGTAAGCCGGGCAAGTATCATACTATAAACTTAAAAAATAACTTATAACATTTCCTACAGCATGATAAACTTGCAAGTATCAAACAGCTCTTCAATATTAATTCCCTCAAGCAGGCTTAATTTATTAACGTATTCATCCACAACTACTTTGAAATCATTATACTTTTTGGTATCAATAAATTCATACCCGTGGGCGAAAATACTTCTGTTTCTTGCTTCCACTTTGCTGCGCAGTCTGTTCAATTCCCCAGCTTCTTTTCCGGGTACTTCAGTTTTAATAATATCATCTTCAAAGGCAGCAAGCAATATAAATCCGGCCAGCAGGCTTATTTTACCGTCTAACTTGCTTAACCTGTTAAACCCTCTTATATTATCAATAATATTGTTTACCTTTTCAAGCAATGTATCCGGATCTATAGAAAACTTGGACAATACGGAATAATCCGCATTTGATGTATCAATGCCATAATTCCATAACCGTTTTTGCTCAACTGTTTCAAGTATCCGATACAAAAGCAAGGAAGCCATTTCATACTTTTCCTGTTTTTCTCTTCTTACGGCGTTTTGATACAGGTTGGCAATTAAATATCCTATATTGCCGAATATAGTTTTTTTATGCTCGTAGGTATCGTCATTATTGTGTATCAACTGCAAAACTTTTAAAGCTTCCAATTGCCGGTCCAACTTTTCCTTATGTTTGCTCAGGATAAAGTTCTTGCTTATTTTTGCCTCTATAGCAGTAATTTCAATACATTTCGACAGATTTTTTACTGCGTCATTTATATTCAAACTGTCCCATGAATCATAAGCCCTTGAAAGAAACTTTAAAGCACTGTACTCTTTGACAAAACCGGGTACCTTTTGTTCAAGTTCATCAAATAATCTGTAAGCGGATATATAATCCATGGAGTTAAACAGAGATATTGCCTGTTCTCTTTTAAGGTCCCCGAATACAGTGTACGGATCATCGATAAAATAAAGCCGTTCGCTGCCTGGCTTTGGTTTTCTTAGGGTTACTATGTATTCACCCCCTACGTATATAAGTTTTGCGTTTATGGCCGCCCCTGCCATGGCACAGCCTGCCGCCATAGACTTTGTTCCGCCAGTAAAATCAACATATATGTTTTTAGGCCTTCCCCATTTTTCATAAATATTTTTAATTTCCTGATACAATACCAGAGGATTTTCCGCATCAATCTGTGAAACTGTATACCGGCTTGGTTTTAGTTTTGTAAATTCTATTACATCATCCAAAAGATGGGCGGTTTCTGCCGTATGAAGAATAAGTACTTTCTCAGGCTTTAGGGCAGAGATTGAAAATACCAGAGGTTCATAGGATGTACCCAAAGTCAGGATTAATGCATCACATTTACCCTCTGTTTTATTAACCTGCAGAAAATATTCAATAAGTACCGGCATCAGTTCGGTTTTGTAATACTCCTCGGCAGCTTTTCTTTGAATTTCATTGGACCTGTCCATGTTCTGCCATTTAAGACTTAACTCATTCAGTTTGCTTTCAAGTTCAATCACTAAAGTCAACCCTTTCTATGTTATTTTCCCATTCTGTCAGATAATTTTTTACCTGCTGCTACTTCTTCGGCAGACGGCAGTTCAGCCTTATTTTTAAACTCTTTTAAGTCCATATATCTTGCTTCGGAATTCTTTATAATCTTTTTGCTTAATGCGTACTCCTTATAACTTCCGATATCGTTCAAATTATCTGTCTTATAATGTTTTCTGACATACTCCTTAAAATCTGAAATATAGTTTTCGATATCTTCAGCTTTTTCGGCATTACCATTAAACGACATGTATTTTCCCCTGATATCATATAAAACCAACTGCTTGATTTTTATTCTGCATTTACCAAGACCATAAGGTTTCCCCATTCCGATATTAAAATAACCTTCGGTATCTCCTTGTCTTAGTGAAAATAACAACAACCCCAGCTCTTCATTGTTCAGATTTTCAAAGCGTACCTTCCCTGCGAATTTTGTTCCTTCTTTGTAACAGTACATGGTTGTATTCAAATTATCATTATTGTTTAACTTCATTGCTTCCACATCGGCACTTTCTTTAAGCCAGTAAAACTTCCTACCCCGTATTTTAAAATTTTCCGAGCAATATGACTGCAGTTCGTTGTCTTTTTCCTGTTTTATATATCCTTTATACCATGAAGGTTTTGGCTGTCCCAATACCATTGTATATTTGACCGTGGGTACTTCCGGGCTTATACACAAAGCATCCAAAAATGATACCTTGCTTCTAAATTCTTGCCATCCAAATATAGAATCTACAAAATCCCTGCCGGAGTAATTTCTGTGAGTTTCCGGTATTCCGGCATATATATCACCGTCGGCGGGCAGCCTTAAATATGGTGTAAAGCCAAAAATCAAATAATCCTTGTCTTTTATATAAAATACAGGTTTAACTTCATTATCTTTTGGCAGCTCATAAAAAGCATTCTGATTATCGGATCTGTTTCCGTTCGGATCCTGCTTGTGAGTATACTTCATATCATCTGTATATAGTTCAGCCTGCTCTTTTGAAATTTTTATTTCCGGGCTTCTTTTGTCTTCAGAAAATATCAGGTAATGATGTACCTTTCCCCAGAAATGTTTTGAGTTCATCAGACATCCGCCAAAACTTCCGTTCCTGTCTATATATGCTTTTTTATCGGCTATATTATATCTCACATTATAAAAATAAGGTTTATATATGTTGTTTCTCTTGTTTTGCAGCAACTCTTTATTTTTATAATCTTCTCTTTCAAGCTCCCCGTTGTAAAGAAACTGAAACCCTTTAATATAATATTTTTTTAGCTGCTGCTTTAACTCATATTCATGAATGGGAAAATAACTTTTGCCTGCATATTTAAACGCAGGAGTTATTTTATAACCGTCCTTGTCTTTTCGTATGTATCCGGCTTCTACCTTGTCCAGTACAGAAAAAGTATAATTATTTACCGTAACCTCTCTGTATCCTACTTTCCTGCGGTACCATTTGTTAATAGCCTTGTCAATCGATGCGTGGGTTCTGTAGTAAAATCTCTGGTTAACTATGTCTTTTTTCTTGATGCTGTCGTTTATAACTGATGAAAACGCAAAAATGGACGCATTAAATCTTGTCATCCCCCTTACGGTATTTCCCGGTATCGCATATTTCCCTTCCGGATTTTTAAATAAATGACTTTCATTTTTTGCAAAATCCTTATTTGCTTCATCTCCTCGCTTTAATTCTTCAATTTTCCCCCTGGATATATGCAGAGGTGTGATCACTTCTATTTCATAGTCGACATAGCCTGTATTTAAATCCAACCCATACCTGTCATGGTTTATAATATCATCTTCATTATTACATCTGTTAAGTACAAAGTTTTCCAGTCCGATAAAATTATAGGGGGCTTTTGATACTTTTGTTGCCATACCGTTTCTCCTTCCTATTCGAAAACCAGTTTCGAAGGTAAAACTCTTTCGATATATGCCTGGCCGTCTTTGTCGTCCTTAGTATTTATAATTTTCTTAACTACCAACTTCTTTAGCGGTCTAAACTCCTTACCCTTTTTGGCAAGCTGTTCTTCCGTAATTATCGTGTCATCCCTTTCATATTCGTACAGAATACCTTTAATTTCGTCTTCCCTGTATATATGCATGCATTTGTCCTCATCAAAGAAAAATGCTTCGTTTATATTTCCAATATCAAATCCTGTATCCGTAAATCCTTCTCCGAATGCCAGCCTGTCAAAATAATATATAATGTAATATCTAAATTCATTTAAATGTATTATTATATCTTCTTTTTTTAAAGGACTTGCCTGCATGATATCACCCCGCCATCAGTTTGGATATATATGAATTAAACTTAGCTTCCACGGCCTCATCAGGAGATGTAAAATCATATACAATTTTTTCATTATAAATCAGTTCCAGCTTGTCCGCCTTGATATAACCCCTTCCTACGGCATACCCGCTGCCGATGTTCAGATTCTCGGTGCATAAATCCCTGAAAACCAAAAGAAGGAGCCCTAATTCCTTATCATACGATTTAAGTCCGTATGTATTAAAAACACATTTTATTTCAATATCTCCCATAACTGTTTCTTCCGTTACCAGGGCAGATTTCTGAACCCCGCCGGTAAAATAGTCAATTTTTATCTTATTATATAGCCCCGTTTTGCTCCTGTTTATTACGGTGTCGTAACAGACAAACCGGGATATATGGGCTTCATTTTCTTTACTTGCCTCGTATCCGAAAATATTGTCAATTATACCTCTTTCCAGATTCGGAAATGTTTTTACTATCTTTTCGGCTCTCGTTCTTAATACCCCTTTTAAAGAACTGCCGGGTATGACATATTTATCGTCTCCGTTTTTTATATTAATTCCGTCAGGCTCACCATGTAGCCTTATTACTTCATCTTTTATCAATAAAGGAGTGGTTGTTTTTCCCCTTACTATAAAACGGACATTTTTCGAAAAACTGTTGCTTTTTAGTATCAATTCGGTAATATCTTCATATCTTTCTTCCCTGAGCAGATATTTGACTACATCTTTATATTCGCGCAGGTTAAATGTCGCTTTCTTTACTGATATTAT
The DNA here is from genome assembly GCA_964538605.1 of uncultured Herbinix sp. Classification (GTDB taxonomy): domain Bacteria; phylum Bacillota; class Clostridia; order Lachnospirales; family Lachnospiraceae; genus Mobilitalea. Next base: position 12,927 of record CAZIHC010000001.1, read on the forward strand.
TTCAAACCTTCCGAAACCCACCGTTTTATTGTTGCCAAGCAGAATATCGCCTGTTGCAAATGCCGAAAGCAAAAGTTCAAACTGCTCCATGACTTTATTAAAATCGCAGTCCTCATCATAATTATTCAGTTCAAATGAAAATAAAAAACGTATCCCGTTATTTACAAAATGCCTTTGAAACTTGCTTCCTGTTTTTCTGCCCATAGAAACAAAGTTGTAAGTTGTCAGTCTTCTTCTGTCAATTTTTAGCCCCGGCCTGCTGGCAACCATCCGTTTTGCCGAATTTTGATCAGGAAAGGCATCATAACACACAAGCCTGTTCATTCCCGTATTGGAATCTCCGAATAAAATATTTTTATTATTGCATTCGTCCCCGGACATATAATTTTCATAATAACTTCTGAAAGCTCCGGTAACGGATGATCCCGGTATGTAAAATCTGCCTGTTTTATCATCTGTTTTCAGACTGTCTTCATCACCCTTAATGGATAAAGGTGAAATATTAATTGCCTCTACTTTATAACTTACGGTTTCGATCAGCCTGGTTTTATATATCATTTTTTCACCCCTTTATTCTTAAAAACTGTCCGAATAGCTTTAAAAAGAAGGTCTGCTGCAAACGGTAAATAACGTCATTTAGCTCGGTTTCATCGGGATACACATATTCTTCCAGCCGTATACCTTCCGCGGCCATAATTTTTAATTCATCAAATATAGCATTTGATTTCCCGTCGGCAAAATCTTTCAGCAAGGTCTGCACTTTAAAAATATGACCTCGGTCATTTTGCCCTGTTTCTTTTTCTTCCGATCCGCTTTCCTTATACAAAAAAGTAATTCTGCTTAATTTATGCCAGGCTTCTTTTCCTCTTTTGCTTTCCATATGATTTAGATATTCTCTTAACTCGCTTTTAAAATCATCCTCGGACTTATAAACGCTGTTTTGAAAGAGATTATATATTTTCCCGATTTGAGACTGAACTCCTTCATCCGGTTTATTTTGTTTATTTAACAGGTTAATAACCAGTTTTTCAGTCTTTAATAATGTTCTGTTATAGAAAATCTTTCTTAAAATAGAGTATATTAACCTTTTATCCTCACCGCTTAATATGACATTATCCGTTAAATCAATTTTGGCTTCTTTTTCATATCCGGAAATAACCAACCTGTCCGCTATTTTCCCCAGTACGGCTATTTGACCGTACCCGTCTTCTTTTCTTAATCCCACTCCTTTTGAAACAAATTCCCTTATTTTTTCGGAATCAATTTTTTCATTAACCCTATACCTTAAAATACTACCTTTTGTTACACAGGTATAGCAGACGGTATTTGTATGGTACATGTTATTATAGGTTGCTGCCTTATCCAGGTTAATAAAAGAGTCTACAAACCGGCAGTCTCCCTTTATATCCAGTCTTTCTTTCAGAACCTTCTCGGGCAGGTATGTATATGCTTTACCGTCATAATATAAAATAGCATCGGAAAGGAAGTAGACGTATAAATCGTCCTCTATGTCAGTATCGGAATTAAACAGATTAACTGAATCAACGTACCTTATATTGCTTATTTCGCATTTTCCGTATCCGCTTCCTCTGGACCCTCCGAAATAAAGGATGCCTTCATCTAAAATACTGTAAATATCTTCACAGAACTTTTCATCAACCCTTATATATCCCCTGAAACTTTCCCCCTTTTTTACGGCTTCATATCTGAACATCAGGGTTTTGTTGCCGCCTTTGGCATCCTTTTTGTTTATATGCAGTTTTTCTACCAGTTGAGTGTTATACCCGGCTATGCGACTACGGTCTTTATCAAAAATTATGAACTCATAATTATTATAAGGAATAACATTTTCGTGTTTTTCTGTGCTGAAAGAATGGTACAGGCAGATATCAGCCCTGTTAGACCGTACTTCCTGCTTGTCACCGACATACCCCTGAATCATCGGAATCGTATTTTCCCCTTCTACCAGCGGATACGCGTTGTAAAAGATGGTGTCCCCGTTTAAAATTTTCTTTTCAACCTCTCCTCTTTTCTGCACCAGGTTCCAGACTATTGCACCCTTTATAACCGACCCCGGAATATAAGAATGGGAATACCAGTTGTTTGCATCCCGCTCAAATTTGCCAAGCTTCAGATTTTCTATGGCATGTATGTCAAATTGTATATATTTATACACCTGATTTCACCTTCTTATCTAGTAATCTGATAAATTCCGATGTAACTTCTTTTCCTTTATAATGAAGCGAAACTTCTGCACGGCCTTTGCCTTTGGTTTCAAATGAGCCCAAGTGGCGCAGTAGGGAACAGGCCCCGGCAAGAATTATTCTTTCATCTTCATCCAAATTTACCGGAGACGTTATTGTGGCATACAATGTAATCCCTCTGTTTATAACCCTGTATTTTCTTAAGGTATTTTCTTTTGCTGTTCCGCTTTCGTACTCTATTGAAGTTACAGTATCGATATGTGTCATAGCTTCAAGAATTTCATTGGGGGTTATGTCGGCTTTTTTCATATGAGCCTTAAAATAATCCCGAATGTTTTTTGACAGCTCACAGTCGGAAAACTTCAAGGTATTATGTTCATATTCATCCGATATTCCGAACAGTTTATCCCTTTTTTGCTTAAAGACTTCACTGTTATGGCTTAATTCTGGTACATTTTTTGTCATATTTACAAAAACAGTAGCCATTTCACCAAGTTTTCCTTTTAATGTTTTTCCTCCTATATAAGGGAAACCGTATTCATCATACAAAACATCCGCATCTATAAATCCCGGAACCGAATATCCGCTTCCAAAAACGGCGTCCGTCAACAAATGCATTCTGACCAAGTATTCTTCCACACCTATTCCTCCCGATTAAGTAAGTGGTATATAATAATCCATTGTTTCTATGGCATCAAACCATACACACTTTCCGTCAATAAATCCTGTTTTTCCTTCCGTCCGGTGGGATTTTATCAATGGATTAAGACGGTTAATTTTTATATATATATCTAAGTATTCTTCTCCCTTTCTCATTTCTTTTATCATATTTTTTATTTTGCTTGCGGCAACCTTATCCGACCTGATAAGTTGCATATCCTTTTTGAAATTAGCGTATGTGTTTATGGCCTCCGCATCTTCCGATACAATCAGGGGCCTTAGCAAAAGCTCTTTTCCGTCGTATGTCTTATAGTCTTTGCTTCTGACTTCATTCAGATTGTTATACTCACCCTGCACAATGTGCCAGTCAATTCTTGATTCATTCGCATCATCAGGAATACTTGCCTTGGCTGCCCGGCACAACTCTTCGGACAGTTCATAGGTTTTAAAAAAAGGATATTTTTCTCTGACCATAGCAATGCCGGCACAGGCCGTAATCTTCTCACCCAAAACTTTATACTTTTCCAACTCAGTTAAGAAAATAGCGGCACAATCGATAGCTATCCTGGCATCGGTTATGTAACAGACATCATCCCCCGACAAAACGACTTTTCGAATCGGCAGAATATCGTCCTTTATATTCAGACCGTTGTCTTTTAGATAATTTAATTTCGCCTGAACAGTTTCAACAACCTTATTGAAAGCTTTTTCAAAAGCAATTTTAATTTGACTTGAAAACTCCTGCAAATCCCTTATGTATTTTTCATTCCGCTCTCTTATATTTTCCGGAGTATAGCTGTTTTCGTACTTTTCTCCAAGTATCTTAAGTTTCTTTCCCATCCTGTTACCGTCTATATGAGTTATGGCTACATAGCTTTTCTCATTTTTACTTATGCCAAGGTCCTCAAAGTTAAGCGCAAACTTCCTTTGCTCTTTATCTTTAAGCATTTCGCCATACATATCAATTTTAGCTTTCGCCTCTTTGGAATAGAATTCCGTCGTACCCTCATCCTTGTTATACTGCGAATATACAGCAGGCAGGCGTGTAGAATCGCATTCCTGGGTAACTCCAAAATCTATAATATAAGAATATTGTTCTCTCTTTGCTTTTTTGGCCTCAAGCCCGTCAAAAAGTTCTTTTATCTTTTTTATAACGGAATCTTTATCGGGATCATAATCTGTATGAGAGATGAAAAACTCTAATGACGGATAATTTTTAAGCAATGCCAAAGACAAGTCTTTCGAGAAATTTATGCTGTCAGATTCATTGTTAAAATAAAAGATGGTTTGCCCGCCGCCTGCGTTTATCAATAATCCGTTATTCTCCCTGCACAGCCTGATCGCAAGCTCCTCGGTGACAAACCTTATTATTTCAGATGCCCCAATATTCTCCTTAAGTTTGTTTGATTTAAAAATGTAATACTGCTTTTTCGACACTTTCAGGACGTTTAATACTCCCATATTTTAAGTTCCTCTCCTCGTTTATAAAACAGTTTCAAATCCAAACCATACATATATTTTAAGTTTAATTTATTCTCAAATAGGTGTCAAATTCTTTTTATTTTCGATAAAATATGATAATTTGCGATATTTATAAAAAATAAAAAGAAGTTAACATTTAACCCAATTATAAATTTCAAATTATACCTAGGATGATTCAAATAACCGTATTTAATAAAAAAGAACCTTACTGCTTATTTCTGTTCTGTCATAACAGTAAGGTTCCACTTTATCATCCCATCGGTTTACAATATATATCTTAGCTATATTCTATTTGTTAAAAGGATAATTCTGAACAATCTCGGATATAAAACTGTCGTTAAATACATACTTCTTTACATTATTCAGATGATGATATGCATTTTTTATATCTTCTTCAAAATCTTTATTGTTCTTATAATATCCGGCATGGGCTATCGTATTGCGTATATAATTGATTTTTTTATAAATATCAAATACTATACCGTATTTATCGTGATTTTGCAGCTCTTCCCGTAAAAAATCCTTTATTTTTTCTCTGTTATCCACAGTCCATTTAATACTTTTATCTTTTCTGCGGTACATTTCCAAAAACCTTGATATAACCGCTTCAACCAGGCATATATATCCCTGGGCATACCGTTTATTGTCAAAGTACCATTCGGCCAGAGCCAATTGAAGTTTTCCGGTGGAATCAATCCCTTTAAATCTCCCGGTAAAATCCAGCAAATACGGTATCATATAATTTACCATAGGGTCCGGTATGTTTTTCTTTGCTTCAAGGTAACCGTTAAGCTTATCTATATTACTTTTGAAATCTTCGATATAATTGATATTTACAATCTCCGATATATTATTTGTAAGCTTTGACAGTTCCTCTTCCTGAAAAAGACTTGACAACAAATAGCCGTTTCCAAAATTAATAAAATTATATGCCCCTCTTGCCCATAAGGTTAAGTTATAATACGGGCTTAAATCTACCACCGGGGCATATCCCAATTCACCTATTACATCCAGCATTCCATAAAACAATCCCGCCAGTTTGAATGCTTTCTTAAATTTTAATATTCCGATTAAATCTAATGTAATATAGTTAAATAAGGCAATTGATCTGAAAGCATGGGTTATGTCAAGGTATACTTCGTCATCTTCATTAAGCATGTCACTGATACGCATAAAAGTACCGAAATTATTCCACAGCTCGGCTTCTTTTAAGCCGTAATCTATTATGAAGCATTGTGACCCGCCCGATACTGCTTCAGTAGATAAATCAATATTGCCAAACTTTTTTAGATAGTTGTCTATTGTTTCATTGAGTTTTACCAAGTCGGTTTCTTCTATCCCGTTTTTATTGCTGTAAACGTCAAAGAATTCCGCTTTTTCGGCCAAACCCTGCCAATAGTTTTCGTCTACAGGCAGCTTTGCTTCTTCAGCAAAATATCTGTAAACTTCTTCCCACATTGATTTTGCTGTTCCTACCAAGTACACTTTGTCTACCTGAAAGTGCTCACATAAAGCAGCAGCCACAAATGATGTTTTATATTCTTTTGCCGAATCTGAAAATTTGTAAACTGCTTTTCTGTATTCTCTGTTTCCCGGACCTACCCCTATCGCAGAAATCAAAACTTTTGCCAAAATATGTACCCCTTTCTCAACATTTGGTTTTTGTGTATATTATAAAATTTTCAATTACCCGTTCTTTATCCTTCCCTTATAGGTAGTCTATACAGCCAAATCCCTGACTGTTTTTGCTTCCTATCCCCGCATCCAGGCCCATTTGCAACAGTCTTTTATCCCCTTTTAATTCAAATGTTCCTGTTACACCTTTTATAATAAACCCCTTATATATAACAAAATTCTGTTTAAAGGAGCCGATTGGTTTAATGCTTGCATTATAATCGTAGAAATTGTCGTTATTATAATTAAATAAAGCCTTATATTTTTTTATTAAATTTTCACTAATAATTCTCTTAAAATCAGATTCTCCGGGCATAAAAAAACAGGTATATTTGCTACCGTCATGTCTGAATAAAGTACTATATGCTACTATAGGAGACAAGGTCCGTATAACAATGGATTCCTTATCAACAACATTGTCTTTCGGCCTGATTTGATGCACCCTGACAATGTTTTGGCCCAATAGTAACCGGTCCTTCTGCAGCAAAGTATCAGTAAAGGAATTGCAAAACTCTTTAAGGGGAGAAGAAACCACAAAACTTATATGTTTACCAAAATAAAGCATATCGTCTATTTTGATGCCTTTTTCAGATATTCTGGAAAACGTGAATAGTTTAAATGTTCTGTTATAATATATGTACCCATTATTATGAAGAAACCCGGACAGCCGCTTATCAATATTGTTATATATAAAACCCTGTAAAATATGGTTGTAATGAACAGGCAATATTATGTCTGTATCGCTGATTAAGTCAATTTTTATGTGCATATATTAGACTCCATATGAATTGCGCCATTTTATGATATCATTGTAAGATTCTTGTCGTTAACTGTCAACTATATACTAATGGTTTAAATTTTATAGAAAGTTCTGATTTTGCCAATGCTTGATTTTAGTTCTTTTTTAAATTATTATAAATAACAATAACATATAATTAAGAATTATCAAACAGCAACTATAAAATGTCAAATTACATTTTAAAAGCAAAGGGATGTATTAATACTTGGATATTAAAGTCTATCAAATTGATTGTAAGGTCTATTTAATGAAAGACATTCCATTAACCCATATATTGGAGTTTATAAGCAATTTTATTGATACAGGACTTGCCAAAAGCGAAAAAATGCTTGAATTCCACAAGAGAAAAGGATTTAAGAATTATTCGCATAGTGGTTTTAAAGAACTGGAAACAGATAAAATTTATAAGGCAGACAAAATTTATTCCTTTTCAGTGCGTTGTATTGACGGTTATCTTAAAGATTATTTTGCTAAAATTCTTCCCATAACCCATACCCGGACCCTTAAAGGTTTGGTGACAACCGTAAAACCTATATCAAAAATTGATATAGATAAATTATATACCTTGACACCTGCCCTTATAAAGTTAGAACAAGGTTATTGGAAAGGAAATATTGACTTACATACCTATTATAATATGATTATCGAAAACTCCGTTAAAAAGGCAAAATCCGTGATCGGTAATTTCGATGAAGACTTTGACCTTTTTAGCGATATTAAAATATTGAACAAAACACCTGTTGCCACAAGATACAAAAATATATCTTTACTGGGAGACAAACTCGAATTGAACATAGCAAATAATGATATGGCTCAAAAAATAGCTTATATTTTACTGGGAACAGGCATCTGCGAAAACTGCTCAAGAGGCTACGGTTTTGTTAATTATAAATCGGGTTAATTGCTTATCTGGCAAGCAAATTAATCATGAAACTTTTCATGCAACATAAATGCTTAAATACTTGATTTTGGTCACTTAATAGAATATTATAATTTTACAGATAAAATGTTTTACGTTAATATGTTAATAGTAATACTAACCCCAAAAATTTCGTAATCAAACCTTAACATTCAATGTATTGAAACGTAGGTGTTGCTGTAGAATCTTTTTTGTCATTATAGAACCATAACAAATATTGTATTGAAACTTGTCTATATAACTGTTTACCTGGATTTCATACACCATTACATTCATTTTAAGCAGACCGCCATAAATCGAACCTTAACACATAATGTATTGAAACGCCCCAGCTCCTATTATAGTGTGGATTTCATCAATGTTGATCCTGAAACAATATGTACCGAAACCCATGCTCATTATCAAACGTTTATAATATTTTTCCCACGCAAAAAAGGCAGCTTACGCTGCCTTTCCTGTCTTTTTGTTTTTTACTCTCCTACTCCTCTGTTACGGCCTCTGTTACAGCTTCCTTTTCTGCCTCTTTTTCTGATTCTGCCTCTAAAGCTGCAATCTCGTACTTCTCAAGGATGATACTTTGGATCATCTCTCTGGTTTCCGAATTAATCGGATGAGCGATATCCCTGTATTCTCCATCCCCGGCTTTCCGGCTGGGCATAGCGATGAATAAGCCTTTGTCGCCTTCAATTACTTTAATATCATGAACAACGAACTGATTGTCAATAGTAATTGAGACAACAGCCTTCATCTTCCCCTCCTTACTAACCTTACGTACGCGAACATCGGTAATTTCCATGGTTTAGTCCCCCTTCTGTCATTATTTATCGTTAGTTATCAAGAAAAAGTATGTTAACAAAGTTAATATAACTTTTCCTGTTTCAACCTCCCAGCACAAACCCCAATACGAAGGTTCATAATTACTCGAATATTTATACTATAAGACTATTATACCATATATAAAAAAAAATGTGAATATTTGTTGCAAAAAAATAGCAAAGGTTTGCACTTTTTATGTCAATTTTTATAGTTTTTATGTGATTTTAGACCTCATTTACGCCATTTTAATAAAAAAATTTATTGTATACTTGCATTCTTGTTTACATTGAGAATATATTACTATATAGGCCCTAAAGAGTAATTATGCGCAAATAATTGCCTGAAAAAAGTAAAATCCTGCATTTTCTATTGTATTTTAAGCCAGAAGAGTTATAATAGCTAGAGATTATAAAATATAACTATAAAATAAGAATAGGAAGGTTTTTATGTACAAAATAGATTTCAACAAGCCTTGCCGCATCCATTTTATAGGGATTGGCGGAATCAGTATGAGTGGTTTTGCAAAATACCTGCATACTATCGGATTTAAGGTCAGCGGTTCTGACAGCCACAAAAGCAAAATAACGGAAGAGCTTGAAAGTATGGGCATTGATGTTTACTACGGACAAAGAAAAGGAAATATAACTACGGATATAGATGTAGTTATTTATACTGCTGCCATCAAAGAAGATAACGAAGAACTTATGGCGGTTAATGAAGCAGGTATACCGGCATTAAACCGGGCTCAGCTTATCGGCCAGGTTATGCAGAACTTCAAAAACTCGGTAGCCGTATCCGGAACCCACGGTAAAACCACTGTAACATCAATGCTGTCACTTATTTTTGTCGATGCCAATTTTGACCCTACCATCTCGGTCGGCGGTATTTTGGATGCCATCGGAGGAAATATGCGTCTTGGCGGTACCGACTATTTTATTACTGAAGCCTGCGAATATATGAACTCTTTCCTGGAATTTAAGCCGACAAAGGCAGTCATTTTAAATATTGACGAAGATCATACGGACTTTTTTAAAGATATAAATGATATACGAAATTCCTTCCGTAAGTTTGCCTGTCAGATTCCTAAAGGAGGCCAGCTTTTTATAAACGGCGATATTCCCGATTACGAAGAGATAACTAAGAATTTGGATTGTGAAGTATTTACATACGGAATAACAGATCCTGCTTACGGTTGCGGTGGAAAGTCATATGATATTGCAGCGGATAATATTAAATTCAATGACAATGCCTGCCAACGCTTTGACCTTTATTACAAAGGGCAATACATAGACAGTTTCGGTTTAAATATCATAGGTGTACATAATATATCAAATGCTTTGCCGGCTATAGGAATTGCGCTGCAGGAACATGTTCCGGCAGATATAATAAAGAAATCCCTGCTGAGATTTAGAGGAGCAGACCGTCGTTTTCAGTACAAAGGAACCGTTGGCGGTGTAACTATTATTGACGATTACGCCCATCATCCTACTGAAATTGCGGCAACTTTAACTACCGCCAAGACATTTTACAGAGACAAAACCATATGGTGTGTTTTCCAGCCCCATACATACAGCAGAACCAAACGGCATTTAAAAGAATTTGCCCGTTCCTTATCAATTGCAGATAAAATAGTTCTGGCAGATATTTATCCTGCCAGGGAAAAAGATCCCGGGGATATCTCTTCCCTGGACCTGGTAAGAGAATTGAAATACTTAAATAAAGAAGTATACTATTTCCCCACCTTCGATGAAATTGAGAACTTTTTACTAGAAAATTGTATTAACGGTGACCTGTTGATAACTATGGGCGCCGGAGATATCGTGATTGTGGGCGAATCATTATTAGGCATATAGTTATCCACATTATCCACAGTATTATCAACATTTTATGTTAACCAATACTGTGGATATAATTTTATCTTCAATCCATACTACAAGAATAGATTTTTTCCTTAAAAAAATCTTTAATTCTAGCAGTTATAGCATAATTTTACATTTTATTACAAATAAGTCGCCTGCATTTATCCACTTTATCCACATAATCCACATACCATTTTAACCCTTTTAATCCCCTTAAACCCCATAGAAACAGCCTATTTCAATATATTTTAGTTTATGTTATAATGTACACGATAAGCAGATTAGACCAAGCAGAAGTTAATGTTTTATGTGACACATTTATGTGTCACAGTAAAACATTGATTTTTGCTTGGATAAGTGCAACGTGAACGAAAAACACGAAGTGTTTTGAGTTTCTAATCTGCGTAAGCGGATTATTCCACACAACGAGAGCCTATTTTATCCACAGCAATAACAGATATAGAGAAATTTGATTTTGACCATGGGTATGCAACTAGCAGAAAGGGGATGGATGAGAATTGAATAAAATTTCTTTATACTCTGAAGGTATTTATGACGTAACAATCGTCCCAAATACCTTTATTGATTTATATATGCCATCTGCAAACGGAGCTTATGTAAAGGTTTATCTATATCTGTTACGCAATATAGGCTCCAGTAATGCCGAAATAACCATATCCTCTATAGCCGATCACCTTGAGGATACCGAGAAAGATATCATCCGTGCCTTAAACTACTGGGAAAAGCAGAATTTGCTTAAAATAGAAAGAAACGCTCAGGACGAGATTACGGCAATTTACCTTGCTGATTTATCAGACCTTAATAAGACTAATCAAAGTACCGCCAAAGTTGAAGAACCCGAATACGTAACAGTTTCTGAACCCGATGAAATTGCCGTTAATATAAATGCCGAAACTGAACCTGCTGCTATACCGACATATTCCCAGGAAAAGATAGATGAACTTAAAAGCAATGATAAATTCCAATATATTACACATATTGTGGAGCTTTATCTTGGCAGGCCCATGAAGCCTATGGATATGCAGCTTATTATCTATTTATATGATGAGCTGAAATTCTCACCCGAGCTTATTATATATCTCTATGAATACTGTGTTTCCAAGAACAAAATGAATCCTTCATATATTGAAGCAGTGGCCCTTGAATGGGCAAAAGAAGGAATAGACACGGAAGAAAAAGCCCGGGAAGCCACCCTGCTGTACAACGAACACATTAACAATGTTATGAAAGCATTTGGGTTAAACAGGACTCCCGGCCAGATAGAACGAAAATACATAACCAAATGGGTGGAAGTATATTCATTTTCGGATGACATAATTACCGAAGCATGCAACCGCACTATTTTAAGGACGCAAAAACCTGATTTTAAATATGCAGACAAAATTCTTGAAACCTGGTTTAAAAAAGGTGTTAAAACTCTGGAGGACATCGCAATTCTTGACGAGGAGTTTGCAAAAGGCGGCAGAACCAAGACTTTACCTAACGTAACCCCTATTGCCAAGCCTTCTGCCAATAAGTTTAATCAGTTTCCTCAAAGGACTTACTCAGCTAAAGATTATGCCGAACTTGAACGGAAACTTATTAACAAGGGATTATAATCTGCAAAGCATAACTAAAAATTGAAATTCAATAAATCTTGAAAAAATAAAAACTAACCATAAGGTTAAAGATAACAGTTATTTCTGCGTACTTATTTAGATCAAATTTATGTATACATACTTCATTGCAATTTCCATGTTTATATTATTTAAATTTCTGAAAACATAATTTATCATTAAACTTGTATATAAAAGGCCAAATAATCAAAAATATGTAGGAGAATCCTTATGTCTCTGAAAAACGATCAATACAATAAAATACTGCGTGAGTACGAAGAACGCAGACTCAAGAATAAGTACGAACTGGACAAGCGAATTGAGGAAGTCTATAAAGCTATTCCCAGGATAAAAGAATTGGAAGAACAAATTATCACACTTTCCGCCGAATCGGGAAGACAAGCTCTGTTCGGCAATACAGAAGCCCTGGAGAATTTAAGAAAAACCACGGCTCAAATCAAGGAAATGCAAAGAAAACTTCTTGTAGAAAACGGATATCCTGAAGATTATCTGGATATGCGGTATCACTGCGCCAAATGCCGGGATACCGGCTTTATAGACAGCGAAAAATGCAGCTGCTTTAAGCAGGCAATTGCTGACGCCATTTATATGGGCTCCAGCATAAAATCCGTACTCGAACGGGAAAACTTCCGAACTTTTTCATTTAAATACTATTCCGACGATTACATTGATGAAACCACAGGCTTATCCCCCCTGTCCAATATGCAAAAAATAGTTGCAAGCTGTAAAAGTTTTATACGACACTTTGATGAAAAGCACGAAAACCTGCTGTTTATCGGTAACACCGGAGTTGGTAAAACATTTTTGGCCAACTGTATAGCAAAAGAACTTTTAGACAGGGGCTATACGGTAATTTATCTGACTGCTTTCAGGTTATTCGATATCCTGGAAAAATATAAATTCGGAAAGGAGGAAGAAGATTCCTTAATAGCATCCGATCAGTTTGACTATATTCTTGATTGTGATCTGCTTATAATTGACGATTTGGGAACCGAACTTAACAATTCATTTACTACTTCGCAGCTTTATCACATAATTAACGAACGTTTGCTTAGACAAAAATCCACCATTATTTCTACAAATTTATCCCTGGATAATCTGCTTACCATTTACAGTGAACGGATTTATTCGAGAATTATCAGCAATTACAGTATCAGGCGGATTATAGGCGATGATATCAGACTGCGTAAGGCACTTGGGGAAATATCGACTTAATATATTTTATTTGGCTTGACTTAAAATATTTATAGTGTTATAACATTGGATGGATTTAATTCAACAACAATTTTATGGAGGTACTATTGTAATGCCAAAGCGTGAAATGATCGTTGATTCTATACCCGTAGGACCGCTTGGAATAATTGCCCTTGAAAGCAGCAAAACCTTAGGGGAAAAAGTTAATGAATACCTTGTTTCCTGGCGTAAGCAACGTGAAAGTGAACATAAAGAAACCATAATGTTTAGCGGTTACCAAAGAGATACTTTCCTTTTAAACGCCTGCTGTCCCAGATTCGGAACCGGCGAGGCAAAAGGAATGATCAAGGAATCTGTTCGCGGATATGACCTGTATTTACTTGTAGATGTTACCAATTACAGTTTGACCTATACAGTTTGTGGACATACCAACCATATGTCACCGGACGACCATTATCAGGATTTAAAACGAATTATAGCGGCAGTTGGTGGTAAAGCAAGAAGAATTACCGTCATCATGCCCTATCTTTATGAAGGTCGTCAGCATAGACGCAACTCGAGAGAATCCCTGGATTGCGCCTTGGCATTACAGGAACTGACCAATATGGGAGTTGAAAGCATCATAACATTTGATGCTCATGATCCCAGAGTTCAAAATTCTATTCCGTTAAAAAGTCTGGAATCTGTTCAGCCTACCTATCAGTTTATTAAGGCTATCCTTAAGAATGTACCCGATGTTAAAATAGATGCCGACCATATGATGATCATCAGCCCCGATGAAGGCGGAATGGGAAGAGCAGTATATTATGCCAACGTTCTTGGCCTTGATATGGGTATGTTCTATAAGAGACGCGACTATACCAAAATCGTCAACGGCCGTAATCCTATTGTAGCTCATGAGTATCTGGGCGACAGTGTCGAAGGAAAAGATATCATTATCGTTGATGATATGATATCATCCGGTGAAAGCATGCTGGACGTTGCAACCGAATTAAAGAGAAGAAAAGCTAACCGTATATTCCTTTTGGGTACATTCGGATTGTTTACCGGCGGTTTATCAAAGTTTGACGAAGCTTATGAAAAAGGACTGATATACAGGCTTCTTACCACCAATCTGGTTTACCAGACGCCGGAACTGTTGACAAAGCCTTATTATATCAGTGTTGATATGAGCAAATATATAGCTCTGATTATTGACACTCTAAATCACGACAAGAGTATCAGCGGATTGCTTAATCCTGTTGAAAGAATTCATAACATACTTGAAAAATATAACCAGATTAAGAAAAAGTAAGCTGATTATAAATGCAAAAAGCAATTTATAAGTAAAGTATTATATAGATATAATAAAAATAGTGTCCGGACATACTGTCCAGGCACTATTTTTAATTTTTCTGTAGTTAAAAATGTCGCAGTAAACTGACTGCTTTTTTGTTATCGCAATCCTACTCTTCGGGACCGGCTTTGCGTTCATATGTCTTAAATGTCCTGCTCATTCCCGGCCCATGTATCCGGTCCATAAAATTATGCCATATATAAAGCGGATAGGATGAACCTTTTAAATCAGGAACCGTCTTTGGCATATCATATCCTACCCATACGGCGGTAGTGTAATACGGGGTATATCCCACAAACCAGCCGTCCTTTTTTTCATCTGTCGTCCCTGTTTTTCCGGCGCTGACAGTGTTTTTTAACCCATACCCTTTTGCGGTACCGTTTTTAAGCACACCTGTCAATGCTTCCGTTGTCATTCTTGCGGCATTTTCATCATAGATTCTAATACTTTCTGTTTCATCCTTTACCAGTTCGTTTCCTTGTGCATCGGTTATTTTAACTATACAAGTAGGCTTCCTGTAATAACCGTCATTTGCTAGTGCAGCATAGCCCGCAGCCATCTCAAGTGGGCTTACCCCAACAGTAAACCCGCCCAAAGCCGCCGCCATATAGTAATCGTTATCTTCAATTCTTGAAAAATTCATTTTAAGCAAATATGAAATTCCTACTTTTGGAGTCAATTCCTCATAAAGTTTCCAAGCGACCGTATTTTTTGACACCTCAATGGCCCTCTGAAGCTTCATTTCCCCCGCATAATAGCCGTCTGAGTTTTTCGGTCCGTCCTCAATCGGTCCGTCAACAACTATACTGTCCGGTGTATATCCCCTTTCAAATGACGGTGCATATACTATCAGAGGTTTTATGGCACTGCCGGGCTGACGAAAGGCCTGATAGCCCCGGTTAAAAGTGTAACCGGCATATTCCTGGCTTCGGCCGCCCACAATTGCAACCACTCTTCCCGTATCGTTGTCTATGCATACGGCAGCACCCTGCATTTTATAAATGCCTTCCTCATTTTTTTCCTGAAAGTTTTCCAACGCTTCATCAACCGACTGCTGAAGAAGTTCCTGCTTTTTTTGATCAATAGAGGTATATATCCTGTAACCGCCTGTGTACAATTTCTTCTGATAGCGGTAATACATATCCTTATAGGCCTCTTCATATTCCTTACGGTCTTTTTCGTTATCAAAACTGTTTCTAAATTCAAATCCTTCTTCCTTCATCAATGCCCTGATGGCACAGTAATATGCAAATGTTTCTATATAATTCTTTTTGTCAAACTCCTGTTTTACCAGTTTTATGGGTTCATTTGTGGCGTTCTCATAATCGGTATAATTAATTATACCGTTTTCGTACATTTGCTTAAGGATTCTGTTTCTTCTTTCAATTGTATTTTGCTTGTTTTCTACAGGATCATATTTACTGGGATTGTTGGGTATGGCACATAAAAATATCAGCTCTGACAGGCTTAACTGATTAACTCCCTTGCCAAAGTACCCGTTGGCCGCAGCCAATATGCCGTAGTATCCGTTTGCAAAATATATGTTGTTGATATAAAACTCAATAATTTTATCCTTGGAATAAACTTTTTCCAGTTCCTGAGCGATAAATATCTCCCTTAATTTTCGCTCATAGGTGGTTTCATGGGATAAAAATACGTTTCTTGCAAGCTGCTGCGTTATGGTGCTTGCCCCTTGCGTTATTTCCCCCTTATTCTTAATTAGTGCTATGGCAGCCCTGATATTTGCCAGATAATCTATTCCCTGATGGTCGAAAAATTTCTTGTCTTCGGTTACAATAATGGCATTTATTACGGCTGTAGGTATATCTTTATATTCAATATAATAGACATCTTTAACCCCTTTTAAAGCAGATATCAGTTCCCCGTCACTGTAATAGACCAGGCTGGTCTGGGAAGAACGAAAAGTGTCCTCGGAGGATGAACGGACTATGCTTTTTGCTTCCTGCTGGTATTTCATAATTATTTTCCCATAGGTGTTATAAAAATAAAATATCCCTGCTATGACAGCCAATAAAACAAGTAAAACTATCAATTTAAGAAACAGCTTTATTCTCTGTCCTATTTTCTTAATCACTCTGTTAATTTCGGTCTTTTTTCTTTTGTTCATAAAAATCCTCCGATTAACCATAGGCAGGAAAATCTAATTTGATATAAATAATATAGCACTAATTATAGTTTAATAAAATTATACGGTAGTCCCATCTCCTGAAGAAGGGTCTTTTCTCTCATTTGGCAGCTAAAGATCAGCACCTGGCTGCGGTCTGCTATCTGTTTTAAGGCGGACCTTAACCTGTTGTCGTCATACAGGGCAAAACTGTCGTCCAAAATAAGAGGCATATTGTCCCCGCCAAGAAGGAGGTCCGCAACCGCAAGGCGCAGGGCAAAGTAAATCTGGTCTATTGTGCCTGCGCTCAGCCTGTCCAGTTTATATAAATTATCTTTCCAGGAAACTTGTATATTCAATTCCTCATCTATTTTAATATCTTTATACTTTCCGTCGGTAACTTCACTTATAATACCGGCTACCGCCCGGTTCAGCTCTTTTCCGAAACTGTCATGAATGGTTTCGGAAAGTCGGTTTATCGTATCAATGGCCAAATCAATGGCCGAAACTTCCGCTTCAGCTTCCTTTTTCCTTTGCAGCAGTTCTTCATATTGTGCTTTATTTTTTAAAAGCCGGGTTTCATTATCCTCCATGCCGGACAGTTCCCAGTTTATTTTCTCTATCTTAAGCTTAATGTCGCTTAGCTCAGTGTTAAGGCGGCTGAGATTATCTTCTTTTTCCTTCTTTTTTTTGATTATAACATCCTGTAGCCTTTCTATTTCCTGATCCGTAAGTTCATCGGCAGTAATAAAATTTCTCATATAAAGCATAATTGTATCATGCAGTTCATCACAATTATCTTCAATGGATTTCATTCTTTCAACCAGATTATCCAGCGACTTTTTATCATGCTCCAAAGAAACGGTAAGCTCCAGGTAATCTTCATGTTTATTGGCAAGCTCCGATAGAGAAGAAACCCGGTATTTAGCATATATGTGATTAATTTCAGTCTCTGCTTTGGAATAATGTTCTTTGGCCTCTTTTATCTTCAAATTCCAGGCGGCCTTATTGATATTCTTATTATAAATAATATAAATTACCCCTCCTATGCAGGACAGGGCCGTAAGAACCGTAAGTAAAGCTGCATATGATCGGGTAATTACGTAAAATACCAGGCCTAAAGCAAGCGAACAAAATGCATAAGCAAGTATTTTAATCCTGCCGTTTTTTAATTTATCTTCTTTGATTTTATAAGCATTCTGAATATCTTTACGATACTTGTCCAGTTCATTTTCTAACATCCTGGCTTTGTTAAGATCGTTTTTTAAGGTTGAGGCTTGCTGTACTTCATATTGTAATGTTTCTGTTTTTGATTTTAACTTTACGATCTGGTTTTTCAGTACACTATATTCTGCCGTACAGGCCTTATACATACGATACTTTTCAATTATGGCCGGAAGCTCCTCCATAAGCTTTTCCTCATTTTGATATTCGTATGAATTTATTATAACCAACCGATTCATTAGCCTTTCTTTCTCGGCTTCCAAACCTTTTAATTCTTCGGTCAATAAATTTATCTTTTCTTCTGTTTCTTCCCCCTCTTTAATCTTTTCGGCAAGCTCTTTAAGCTTAGATTCATAGGGGACAGACTCCAGTGCCTTTTTCTTTTGCTTTAAAAGCTCTGTTGCCTTAACTACGTTTACTTCTTTACTTTTTGATACGGATAAATTGGTTATATAATTTTTTACCTGGGCAGCAAGCTCGGCATCGGTACGGGCTTTTAACTGTTCTATGCTTATTGTGTTTCTGAAAGCCGCCTCACTTAACCCCGGTATAAGCTCACCTATATGGCCTTCTTTAAGTTTAATTTCTCTCCCGGTTTCCAAATCCGTAACGGTAAAACAGCGGTCATTGGCATGAAAGCTCCTAATCAGGCGGTAATGCTTTTCCCCCACCAAAATGTCCATCTGTCCCCCGTATGCACCGGGATAATCCCAAGGCAGATATCTGGTATATATATCATCTTTTGAAGCGGCACCTCTTCCCCTTAGCCTTTCTATCCCGAACAACATTCCCTTGATAAATGCATGAATGGTGGACTTACCGGCCTCATTTTCGCCGTATATTATATTTAATCCCGGCTTTAACAGAATTTCCTTTCCGGATAATTTGCCGAAATAATCAAGCTTTAACCTGGTTAATTGCACTGCCTTCCCCCCTTTTTTGTGCCTTTCAGGGTTTAATTCCAAATCAACATTAAATACAAATCCAAAAAACTAAATACCGTCTTTATCTCTTGCTCCGAGCAGGGCTTCTATTCCGTAATAAAGAGCCTTTCTTGCTGTTTCTTTCTGATTACTTTCTTTTATTTCTTTAATAAACATACCGATCAGGTTATCGGCATTTTCCAGGTACAGGGCGTCAAAATCGTAATCCGGAACCGATTCGTCTGTAACTTCAAGAATATTGCCTAAAGAATATATCGCATCCTTGTCAAATTGTATATTTTCATCCCGCAGACCTTCAATACGAATTTTATATATATGCTGCTGCCCTTCTTCGGTGATTTTATCTTTTATTAAATCTACTAAAGCCCCGTTTGTTGTTTGTGAAGTCACCGTTAGATCAAGTTCTTTATATTCCCTCAGGGAGCTTTTTATAAATCTTATTTCGGTTTGCTTCTTATTGCCCTTTTTGATTTCTCCAAGAATATAGCCTCTCGGGCCGGTTTCATTTTTATCAAGCGGCTCAAGGGAACCGGCATAAGCCATATTACCGCTTATAATTTCCGGTTTATGAATATGTCCCAGGGCAATATAGTCAAAGCCGGCCTTAAGAAGTTTCTTTCTGTTTATAGGAATATTTTTTTCGTCCCCTCCGTGGGCAAGAAGGATATGTATGGAATCGTCCCGTGCCGGCTGTACCGAATCATATAGGGGTTCTGTAATATCCCTTTTTAAATAACTAAAACCGTATACGGCAGTATCAATATCGGGAAAATATACGGCTTCAATCGTATCGTTAAGAAACATATATACCTTTTCATCCCATTCAAATCCCGCATAATTAGATCTTGGCCCGATATAGTCATGGTTTCCTGCCATCAGAACAACCCGGGCCGTTTCAAGTTTTGAAAAACAGTAATTTACTTCCTTAAGTTCTCTAAGTAACGGTTGTCTATGAAACAAATCTCCGGCAATAAGAAGGAGGTCAGCTTTTTCCCTGTTGCAAACATCTATAATACTTTTAAAACTATCCCATATTTCCCTTTGGCGTACATCAGCCCAGGGCTTGTCCGAATCCGGTGTTGCTCCCAGATGCACATCCGCAATATGTACAAACTTCATAAGCTCCCTCCTTTATATGTTTTTGTGCCATTGCTTCTTTTAGGCCTGATTATGTTAAAAAATTCTCCTGATGTGTAATAAGTATTTAAAAAAATTTTGTTTTAATACTTAATCATATGTTTATAAGTTAAATTATAACACAGTTTAAGAGCAAACATCAATAAACCGCGAACATTTATTCTGGGCTGTTTCATACCGGTTTTATATACTAATTCTTGACTTATGTGGCATATATCTGTATAATCTTCAAAAATATCCGGAGGGTGATTGCCATGAAAACTATTGAAACCGAACGACTTATATTAAGGCCTTTTTCAGAAACGGACCTGGATGATTTATATGAGTATGCCCAAAGCCCAAATGTCGGACCGAATGCGGGATGGAAGCCCCATGAAAGTCCGGATGAATCGAAAGCCATATTAAAGGATTTTATGGAAAATGACGAAGTATTGGCCATCGTATGGAAAGAAAACAATAAAGTAATAGGCTCAATAGGCTTGCATAATGACGTTTTCAGGTCTATCGACAATGTCAAAATGATGGGATATGTACTGTCGGAATACTATTGGGGCAGAGGTATTACAACAGAAGCAGCCAAAGCGGTTCTTAAATATGCCTTTACCGATTTAGGCCTATACATGGTTACGATCCGCCATTATCCTTTTAATATCAGATCAAAAAGGGTCATTGAAAAATGCGGTTTTGCTTATGAAGGGACCTTAAGATATTGTGCCAGGATATATAACGGTAATATTTATGATGTGGTATGCTACTCCATGACTAAAGAAGAATGGGAAAAATTATATGGCTGATATAACACAATACTTATACTTATATAAAAATATTAATATATTAAAAAAGGTACTGACAGAATACCGATCTGGCCGTACCTTTTTCTAAATTTGATTAATCAACATAATACATTTTTTTCGGGTCTCCGTTATTAAATTGTAATATAATTCCGGGCTTTTAGGCCGACTCTTTTTAAACTAATAATCAATTATTTTTACCTGCCGAAGTATTGGTGTCAGGCATACTTTCCTGTCCGTTATTTGGTATTAAATGCCTTATAAGTTCATGGGTGCCTGTTGAAGCCAGCCCGCTTGCAAGGCCGCCAAGTAAAATCTCCGGCGTAAACTGCCATCCGTTTATCCACAAGTTCAATATGACTCCCATAATACCCATTATAAGAGGTATGTATTTATTAGGTATAAAAGGAATACTGTGCTTTATAATATACCCTAAACATAAACAAATACCCAGTACCACCAATACTACATATCTTGCCAAAAACTCCATTCGGATACCCCCTTAAAATATACACAAATAATAAATCAATCCTACCAGGATTTAACCTTGTCTATTAATAGATATGCTTGTTTTCTTATGCAAATACCAATATTATCCAATATTTGCTTGACATAGTAAATTGTTGATGGTAACTTACATATATACCTTATTTAAGTAGATGGGGAGAACATGATGAGCTACTTAAAAAGCATACAATATATAGAAAGCAAACATCAGCTAAAAGGGGAATATGAAAAAGCTTTCATGTCTATAGAAAAGTTTTATGTTAATAGCTATCCAAGACAAAGCATAGATGTTCAAATAGCTCTACACCGAATTCTTGATAATTTTCTTGCTGCACAAAAGGAAGGCAGACCCTTAACAGAAGTGATTGGTTCCGATATAAAAAAATATGCCCTTAAAATGATTGACACAGGCAGCAAAGTCAAAAAGTTGGTATCATATATTGCTGCGCTTTTATGGCTTGCTTTATTTTTAATATTTATAGATAACATGCCAAATGAAATCCATAAAGGAGCTCCTTTGCCTTTTATCGTAAATCAGTTAATTATTCCTTTATCGGTTTTATTAACTGAATTTATACGTGGCTTATGTAAAAGATACTTCTTTTTTCAGCCGGATATATACAGATTTTTAAACTTTTTGCCAACTTTCCTGTTAACTCTCCAGATAATTTTTCGTGAACATATACCCTATGGCAACGTAACATTGGTTCAAATTCCTTTTTCAGTGTTTATAACCCTATTCGTTGCTTCAACAATATTTATTATTGTGGCATTATGTATTTCAAATATAAAGACTAAATTAAAAAAACGTTATCTTTCAGTGTAGATATTTTAAGCGGCAGATAAACCGAAAATTAACACACGAAAAAACCCCTTTCGGTATGCATACATGAATTTTGTACCATGCTGGGTTTATTTTGACAGTTTGATTAATATGCAATATAATTTATTTATTAATTTAGGCTTTTGAAAGGAGACTGTTATGAAAAAATTTATTTCATTCATTTTGATTCTCGCCTTGTGTATACCCCTGATAAGTCCTGCGACCGCATCCGCAGCCACAATTAAGCTGAATAAAACCAAGCTTGAACTGCATGAAGGCGAATCATACACTTTAAAATTAAAAGGTGCATCGGGAACTGTAAAATGGTCAACCAGTAAAAAATCTGTTGCCACTGTGTCATCAAGCGGAAAAGTAAAAGCGGTAAAGGAAGGAAAAGCCACCATTACAGCTACATACAAAAATAAGACATATAAATGCGCCGTAACCGTAATAAGCGGTAAAAAAGCCGATATAATTTTAACCGCAATTCTTATAGATAACATGTCCCTAGAGGACTACGCAGCAAATTTCTATGGTAGCAACCTGAAGATTTTAGATATAAAAAAATATGATGACGAACATATCGCGGTAACCATATACGAAACCGACAGGCTTCAAATGGTTAAGGAATTTAAAGATAATTATAAAGATTTTGCTTTATCCCTCATATCCGATGACAATCTGAAAGATGTCTTTAACGATGTAAAAACCGATAAACTGTTTAAAAATATTAAACTATATACTGACAAAGAAGTTTTTGAAAATACTCCTTTTGCATCAGTATATGCGATGATTTATTTCGGATTTGCAAGCGACATCATACAGGCCATTAACCTGATAGATCCGGAAGACAGGAAATGCAATCTTACTATTATTGACAATACTACCGGTGAAATTTTGCTTGAATTTTAATAAAACGCATTTTCCGAAAAATTCAAGGCCTTTTGTTAAGCGTGAAATAAGCCTTAGAATATCATTTCATCTGAATGGATGACAATTAATTATAAGTTAGAGTTAATTTGAATACTTATGGCGGGTTAGGTTTTAACCGAATACCCGCCATTTTACATTTATTATAGCCGCCATCACTGATTTTTTACCGTATATTTTACATGTTATTGGTTGTCCGTAATTATTAAAATATATATATAACCTTCTAATAAAATTCTATTAGTACGTTTTTAATATATAATTATTTACATAATCAATGACAAGATTCCTAAAATTATGCCTTTACAAAATACTTTTTTAAATTTATTATACTATTTGTCAGTTCGAGACCTTCCTGACGTAAAACAAAACTAAAGGAGAATTACTATGAACAAGAAAACTTTGTACTTAACACAGGCGGCCGTCATTGCCGCAATCTACACAGTATTGGTCTTTGTATTTCAATATTCCAGTTTCGGACCGATACAATTTCGTATTGCGGAAGCACTTACGGTTCTTCCCTACTTTACACCTGCTGCCATACCGGGCGTTACCATTGGGTGTTTATTAAGCAATATCCTTTTTAGAGCGGATATTCTGGATATTATATTCGGAACCCTGGCAACCCTTATAGCAGCCATACTTTCTTATATATTAAGGTTCAATAAATATCTTGTTCCTATTCCCCCAATAGTGGTAAATGCCATTGTTGTTCCCTGGGTATTAAAATATGCATATTTCGAGGCGGATCCTATTCCCCTTATGATGTGCACCGTGGGATTAGGCCAGCTGGTTTCCGCGGGGATAATAGGAATGATTTTATTGTTTGCCCTGGAAAAAGTAAGATATGTAGTCTTTAAAAACAATTAATAAAGGCCTTATACTATATGGCCTTTCTCATATAAGTAAGAACAACTATTAACAGATGTTTATATTCTTAAATACTTAATCTATATAAATAATATATATTTCTGCCGTGATTAGACGTTATTGTTTGGCATTAAGTCATACTATAACACATATATCACGGCAGTTTTTCTGTCAGTATACTTCCTTTGATACACCCCTGTTGTTTACCGCGGTTTAATCTTCATATCGATTATACCCATATGCTTTAATATTTTGTTAAAGCCTTATATCATATGTCAAAGCTTTCTCAAAATTCCGGATAATTTGCAGTATATAAGGCTTTATGTTATAATTACCTCAATTTTTATAAAATTTATTTAATATAATTTGAAAGTTTTCAGTTAATTAACCGACAGATATAACATACCATTAATTAAAGGGGGCGGATAATATTAATGAGCGGATATAAAAATATAGAAAAACTTACCTTGCCAAAGATGATTATATTTGACTACGGGCATACCCTGATTTATGAACAGGGTTTTGACGGCATGAAGGGAACTCAGGCGGTTATGGCCCACGCCATAAAAAATCCCAGAAACCTTTCCGTATCGGAGGTAAACGAGTTTTCCCGCAAGTTGTATAGAGATCTTATAGGTTTTTCAAAGGAACATGAAATCGAAATCCACAACCTGAAATATCAAAATTTAGTTTACGAATATCTCGAAATCGAGCTGGCCTTAACACCGAAAGAAACGGAAAAGATTTATTGGGATAATGCAGCCCCTGGCATTATAATGCCTTATATAGACGAGGTTATAACTTATATAAATGAAAGAGGTATCAGAAGCGGTGTTATCAGCAATATCTCATTTTCAGGAGATACTCTTGCTGAAAGAATTAACCGCCTGATTCCCCATAATAAATTTGAATTTATAATAGCTTCCAGTGAATACGTTTACCGAAAGCCCAACAGGTTGCTTTTTGAACTTGCTTTAATAAAAGCAGGTTTAAAGCCACAGGAAGTCTGGTTTTGCGGCGACAATATAAAGGCCGATATTATAGGAGCCTCAAAAGTCGGTATATTTCCTGTATGGTATGAAAGCAGTCTGGAATGTTTTTATCTGAGCAAAGCCGACAATACTGCCCCCGATTGTGACCACCTGCATATAACCGACTGGAGAGAACTTATACAGATGCTTAAACAGCTGGAAGCCTAATATTATCATGCATTTAAAGGTATTTAATTAATGTGAAAATATAAACTTCAGTTTTTAGATTACATTTGAACCAATTGGACAGAAGTAATTTTGTCCTGACATATATTGTCCATATTATCAGTAAAATAAAAGGGAAGGTTCCACAGGAGATACCTTCCCTTTTTAATAAATATTAATTTTGATTAAACATGCAATATAAAACTTAATATTTATTTTAATCGTCGTAACATAATAATTATTTAATTGTATTAAACCTCATAGTTCTTAGCAAAAAAACAAACTAACTTTCACATCAAGCAAAACTTTAAACCGTATAAAAACGGCAATTATAATTCACAGTGGTTTACGGTTCTGGGGAACGGTATTACGTCACGGATATTGCTCATACCGGTCAGATACATGACACAGCGTTCAAATCCGAGGCCAAATCCCGAATGCCTTACCGAACCGAATTTCCTTAAGTCAAGATAGAATTCATAGTCCTCTTTGTTTAATCCCATTTCATCCATGCGTTTAAGAAGCTTCTCATAATCGTCTTCTCTCTGGCTTCCTCCTATGATTTCACCGATGCCGGGAACCAGAAGGTCCATAGCAGCAACGGTCTTGTTATCCTCATTCAGTTTCATATAGAAAGCCTTAATATCCTTAGGATAGTCGGTTACAAAAACAGGTTTTTTAAATACCTGTTCTGTCAGATAACGTTCATGTTCAGTCTGCAGGTCACAGCCCCAGAAAACTTTATAATCAAAGTTATCATTGTTTTGCTTTAATATTTCGATGGCATCGGTATATGTCACATGGGCAAATTCGGAATTAACCACGTTATTAAGCCTGTCCAGTAAGCCGTTATCGATAAACTGGTTAAAGAACTCCATTTCCTTAGGTGCATTCTCAAGCACATAGTTAATAATATATTTAAGCATATCCTCAGCCAGTCTCATGTTATCGTTCAAATCGGCAAAGGCCACTTCAGGTTCAATCATCCAGAATTCTGCCGCATGGCGAGTGGTGTTGGAATTCTCGGCACGGAATGTAGGTCCGAAAGTATAAATCTTCTTGAAGGCCAAGGCATAAGTTTCACCGTTAAGCTGTCCGCTTACCGTAAGGTTGGTGGGTTTGCCGAAAAAGTCCTGAGAGTTGTCCACCTTGCCGTCCTCGGTAAGAGGCAGGTTATCAAGATCCAGGGTGGTAACCCTGAACATTTCACCCGCACCTTCGCAGTCACTGCCGGTTATAATAGGAGTATGCACATATACGAATCCTCTTTCCTGAAAGAATTTGTGGATGGCATAAGATAACAAAGAACGCACACGAAATACGGCCTGGAAGGTATTTGTCCTGGGTCTTAAATGGGTGATGGTTCTTAAAAATTCCAAGGAGTGCTTTTTCTTCTGTAGAGGATAATCGGGAGATGAATAACCTTCTATAATTACTTCCTCTGCCTGAATTTCAAAAGGCTGTTTCGCCTGGGGGGTTTCTACTAACTGTCCGGTTACAATAATAGAAGAGCCCACATTTAATTTTGAAATCTCGGCAAAATTATTTAAATTATCATGATATACTACCTGCAGCGTTTCAAAACAGGTTCCGTCATGCAGAACTATGAATCCGAAAGATTTGGAATCCCTGACGCTGCGTATCCAGCCTCCGACTGTTATTCTTTTACCGATATACTGTTCTTTGTTACGGTATAATTCCCTGACTTCTACTAATTCCATAGTCAAACTCCTTTTTACTTAAATTTTTATATATAATAGCTTAAATTGCCAATTCCAATCTGCTTATCCTGATATTATAACATAAGGTTTTAAGATTACAAGCAATTCTTAAGTTACAACCTTAAGTTCAGCCTGCCACTTTAACCAGGGCTTCCAGTACCGCCCCGGGATTTTTTTCTTTAACTTCAATAAAATTGACAGCCTCATTGATTTCTCCCAGGGTATGGGCATCGGAATTATATATTATATTGCATTTATTAAAATAGGGATGCCGTGCTTTTAAATCCCCGGCCTTGCTTGCATCTTTAATCTCGGCGCATTTAAAATCCGCATCGGGAGGAACAAAACCCAAATTGGATATCAGGCTGGTTGATGTTTTGTCCACATGGGCAGGAATATACACTCCATCATATTCTTTCATTAATTTATCCAAATTATCAAAGGTTATGTCTGTAGCATTAATCAATAAATACGGTTCATCCCCGATTTTCATATCGTCTTCATTATATATTTCCTGTTTTCCGAATATCTTTTCATTATTAGGAATCTTTATTAATCTTTCATGCACAAAAGTGTCAAAGGCCATAGCTTTTTTAAGTTCAGAAAAAAAACAAAGCACATGGACTTCCTCCATAGTGCACAACTCCATTCCGGGTATAACTATTATATTGTTTTTCTGGGCATAAGAGTAAACCGCCGGACAGTTTTTACAGGAATTGTGGTCCGTTACGGCTATTACATCCAGTCCTATTAGTTTTGCCATATTTACTATATTGGCGGGAGTCATATCCTCATCACCGCAGGGAGACAGGCAGGAATGAATATGAAGGTCGTAGGCAAGTTTATACATTAATCCTGTTATAAATCTTCAGGGCAGCTTCAAAAACCGGAAGGTTAGTATACAAAACCGTTATGCCCTGTTCTTTTGCTTTTAGTGCTGCGGCTGAATCCAGCCTGCTTCCCTCTGCCAGAATGACACATGCTGCATCGGCCAGGGATGCCACAGCCAAAGTATTGATATTTGCCATCACCGTAACCCATGCGGCATCCTGCGGCA
>CAZIHC010000002.1:0-27698 GCA_964538605.1 uncultured Herbinix sp.
GCACTAAGCTGACTGTTACTAATAGGTCGAGGGCTTGACCTAAGAAGGTTTGGAATGTTTAAACGGATGGAAGTTTTGAAAAAGTTTTAAATACTTTTGAAAAAACACTCTATGTGTAGTTATTAATAATCCTCGATAGCTCAATGGTAGAGCACGCGGCTGTTAACCGCGGGGTTGTAGGTTCGAGCCCTACTCGGGGAGTTATTGTTATATTAAGGACAATTATAATTGGCGACATAGCCAAGTGGTAAGGCAAGGGTCTGCAAAATCCTGATCACCAGTTCGAATCTGGTTGTCGCCTTAAAAAAGCAGATGTATCACGATATGTGATACATCTGCTTTTTTTGGTGTCAGGTACTGTAAACAAAGTGTTAACAAAAACCACCATATTTGTTCATAATTTGTTAACAGTGCCTGACACCATTAATCGTTGGTAACATCTCCGTTACCGCTTACCGGTATAGTCTCTCCCAGATAAGTCGGTTCTGGCTTTACAATCACATAAAAGAAATCTTTTACTCTGGCAAGAACTTCCCTGATATCTCGTGCCCGTTGACCGACATATTGACGGGGATCTGAGGCGATTCCATATGCTTCAAGTCCCAGCTTCTCTGCCACATATAAGGCTCTGTACAGGTGATATTTCTGCGTTACAATAACTATCTTTTTGGCCTGAAAAATATCTCTTGCCCTATAAAGACTTTCATAAGTCGAAAAACCTGCATGATCCATAAAAATATGGGATGACAATACGCCTTCATTTATAGCATAAGTTTTCATCACATTTACTTCATCGTAGTTTTTTCTGCCATGATCTCCACTCATCAATAAACGGTCTGATACGCCCATTTTATATAACTCAATACCGAAATCAAGACGGTCCTGAAGCATATGGGTAGGCCTGTCTCCCCATACGCCTGCGCCCAGTATCAGGATGCAATCTATTCCCTCCAGGTTTAAAGCCTGTTCAAGAGAAATGATTCTCTTTTTTGCTGATGATTTTATATAGGCATTTATACTGAAAATTGCTGTAACACCAAGTATTGCAAGTATAATAAAAATAATAAATGTTCTTAGAATAGTTTTTTTAACAGATGATTTATGCATACCTACCTACCCTTTTCTCCGGAGTATAATAATGGAAGCCTGTCTCATATAATATAACACAATGATAAATAAAAATAAAGTTTATACAAAAAATGTACATGGGGAATTCCTTATTACATAGAGACGCAAGGTTTCAAAGTTAAAACATGATGACTAATATTTTATATTTGTTAACTATTGACGTATAAATGTACAATTGCTATAATAAAATAACCATAAGAAAATATTAGATATGGCGACATAGCCAAGTGGTAAGGCAAGGGTCTGCAAAATCCTGATCACCAGTTCGAATCTGGTTGTCGCCTTATATAGGGGATCTCTAAACCTTATTAAGTCAGGGTTTAGAGATTTTTCTTTTTCTGTTTATATTTTTGTGATAGTATTGTATATAAACCTGGCAAATCAAGTAAATGAGTTTTTGCTGTGCTATAACTATACAGGACTAATTATGCAATATTTAAAGTTTTTTAGAAAAAAGAGGGAGTAAGATGATAGTAAGTGTAAGCAGACGTACGGATATACCGAATTATTATTCGGACTGGTTTTTTGAGCGCTTAAAAGAAGGATACCTTTACGTACGCAATCCTTTCAACATGCATCAGTTATATAAAATACCTCTGTCTCCTGATGTAGTTGACTGCATAGTTTTTTGGACCAAAAACCCCCTGCCCATGATGTCAAGATTAAATGAACTAGATAAGTATAAATATTATTTTCAGTTTACCTTAACAGGTTACGGTAAGGATATTGAACCCAATGTACCTCACAAAAAGGATGTAATGATAACGGTTTTTACTGAACTTTCAAAAAGTATAGGAAAAGAAAGAGTTATATGGAGATATGACCCTATATTAGTTAATGACAAGTATACCGTAGAGTATCATGAAAAAGCCTTTGGGCAAATTGCGGAAAAGCTTTATCCATACACCAATAAGGTCGTAATCAGTTTTATTGACTTATATGCCAAAACTAAAAGAAATACAAATGGTTTGTCAATTGAAGAAATGAGTCCAGACACAATATTTGATATTGCCGGACGATTTTCCAAAATATCTAAAGAATATAATTTGGTTATCGAATCCTGTGCCGAAAAATTTGATCTGGAGCAATTCGGGATCAGACACGGAAGCTGCATTGATAAAGAAACTATTGAAAATATAATAGGGTGTAAAATAAATTGCGGTAAGGACAAGAACCAGCGGACTGAATGTGGATGCATAGAGAGCATAGATATAGGAACATATAATACATGCAAAAATGGCTGCAAATATTGCTATGCTAATTTCAATGAGGATATGGTAAAGAAAAATTCTGAGTTATACGATATTCATTCACCTATACTTTGCGGGGAAATAACAGATAAGGATGTTATAACAGAAAGACAGGTAAAAATATTAAAAGATAATCAATTAAGCTTTTTTACTATATAAGATAAGAACTTTGTCCTACAATAGATTTTTTTCAGCGTTTTTATGCATTATGTTATTATTACATCTAACTGTTTTGTGTCATATGAGTATTTTCTATACAAAAAACTGCACATCCAAAATGTCATTATATCTAACATTTGGGGTGCAGTTCGTACTAGAAACAGAGTCTATTATATTGCCTTAGTTATGGAATAAGGATATTTCGTTTTCTCTTAATATAAATGTTACATCACTTAATCTGTAAGGAGATTTTATTAAAAGATAAGCGTGCTTTGTTTCATCATTTTTTTATTGGTAGGTTCGGCAATTCTTCCGCCGATAACTCCGCCAGGTATAAATTCAAAATCAACTGGATTAATAAAGTGATTAAAAACTTTTATGTCGTTCATAATATCAGCCAAAAAGGAAGATAAAACAGTATATTTTCTTCCACTGCATATATATACACTATATCGCTTGATACCGGATGCATAAATACATAATTGCCGTCTTCTGATACATGTAATTCACAGTAATTATTTCCTTCAATATAATTGCAATCTAATTTCAAGATCAAATATTCTGTAAATACTTTCCGTATCGGGTTTATACACAATCAATCCGATATTGACTCTAAAAATAATAAATTTATCGGATGCAAAATATAAGTTTGAAAAATCGGGTGCAAAAACAGGATCGTTTATGCTCCGGTTTACAGTTGATACTTCTTCTTTCTTGGAATTCTTCAATAAATTTCTATATACGTCATCTTTATAAAATTTGGAAAATATAAAGATAAATAATAAGCTTATAATGACCGCAAAAAAATAAAATCATTAATAATGATAATAATTTGCTTTTTTATTTATCATATAAACTTACTCCTATTAACTCACAAATATTAGAGTTATCAGAAATTTTAGGACTTGCATTTTTTAATCTATAATTATATTACAAAAAGATTTACGGTAGCGTCAAGAAGTTTATGTAAAATATTTCTTGTATATGGTATGACGTTAATTTGAGCAATTCATATTTTTAGCCTGAAATATTGCGAAACCATCAAATACTCTAGACCGTATTTTTTGCAATCCAATCAATGCAATAGCTATACGGTCTAGAGTATTTTTTGCAAATTGCTTTTTACAATTAGTGCAAACAGTAGCACTAAAAATTACTAAGTAGATTTTTTACCGGTCTACTTGAATTGACTTAAAAAAATGGATATGGATGCAATTATCTGGAAAGAAAATGCAACAAGCACAAATAAAAATACAATAAATGGTTATTGTATTGTGCATAATAGACAAAATATATCTTTAAGATTGTGGATAATCCATAAATATGATAAACAATATTGACAGATATGATAAACGGAGTTATATTCTTTATAAAGAAATATGTTTAGGAAAGTATTTTCGTGAAAAGGGAGAATGACATTGAAACAGAAGATTTTAGTAGTTGGAAGCTTGAATATGGACATGGTTATTGACATGGTGCAAATGCCCGCGGTGGGAGAAACTGTACTTGGATCATCACTAACCTATAATCCGGGAGGAAAGGGAGCAAACCAAGCTTGTGCTGCAGCAAGGCTGGGAGGCAATGTAAAAATGCTTGGCTGCGTAGGAAATGATGAATTCGGTGAGCTCCTCAAAAAAAATCTTTCCCGCTGCGGAGTAGATGTTTCTGATATAAAGACAGGTTCTAAAAGCACAGGGATGGCATGTATTTATGTTGACAGCCAAGGTAATAACAGTATTGTCGTAGTACCCGGTGCAAACCATGAATGTGACGTGGAGTATTTAAAAGCATGTGACAAAGCATTCCAGGAATGCGATTATTTAATACTTCAGATGGAAATACCCAAAGAAGCTATCTACTATGCTATCAACAGGGCAAAGGAACTGGGTAAAACCGTCATATTAAATCCGGCACCGGCTCCGGAAGAATTCCCTGAAGACATGTTTCAGAAGCTGGATTACATAACCCCGAACGGCTCAGAGTTAATGAAGCTTGGCGGCGGATCGGGAAATACAATTGAAAACTATACTCAGGTAGCTAAAAAACTGCAAGATAAAGGAGTAAAAAATGTGCTGGTCACTATGGGGGAAAAGGGAGCATTGCTGGTCAGCGAAAAAGGAGCTGAGATTTTCCCGGCCAGAAAGGTTACGGCGGTTGATACTACTGCAGCCGGAGATTGTTTTAACGGTGCTTTTCTTGTGGCACTTTCGGAAGGGATGGACCATAATAAAGCGGTGATGTTTGCCAATGCTGCTTCGTCGATTGCCGTTACAAGAAACGGTGCGCAGGCATCCATTCCGTACAGAAATGAAACAGATGAGGTTTTAGAAGACTGGATTTATAAAATTTCAAAAACCTCATTTGAATAAATGTAAAAGACAATTAATCTTGTAGGGAAAGAAAGAGAGGTAATGTAAATGAAAAAGTTTTTAGCAGTATTACTTGTTGGAGTTATGATGCTTGGACTTGTTGCATGCGGTTCCAAGAATAACGAATCCAACAACAACAGCAACCAACAGAATACCGGTAGCGATACCAAAACAACAACCGAAACACAGACAAATGACAATCAAACCGGCGACAAAAAGAAAGCTATTCTTATTGTAAACGGTAACCTTGGAGATCTTGGTTTCTTTGATTCAGCCAATGCAGGTATGCAAAGGGTGAAGAGCGAACTGGGACTTGACATCCAGGTAATCGAAACAGGCGATGATGAGTCAAAATGGGAACCTGCACTTGCAGATGCCGCAGAGGAAGATGTGGATTATGTTATTGCAGTATCACCTTCCATGGTTGAGCCTATTATGAACATAGCTCCGCAGTATTCTGAAAAGAAATTCCTGTTACTCGACAACACTGTAGACTATACAGCTGGAGATTTCAGCAATGTTTACTGCGCAACCTTTAAGCAGAATGAAGGATCCTTCCTTGCAGGCGCAGTTGCCGCCATACTTGCAAAAGAGACAGGCAAGATCGGATTTGTAGGCGGTATGGATATTCCTCCTATTAACGATTTCCTTGTAGGTTATATTGAAGGCGCACTTGCTATTAATCCTGGTATCAAAGTTATTGCTACTTATCCCGGTGATTATTATGATCCTGCAAAGGGTAAAGAACATGGTATCGTATTAAGCGACCAGGGTGTAGAAGTAATATTCCCGGCTGCAGGACCTACCGGACTTGGTACTATCGAAGCTGCCGTAGAGGCTGACAGATATGTCATCGGCGTTGACTCCGACCAGTCTTTAGGTTATGCTGCAAACGGCGATATGAAGACCGCTCAAAAGATTGCAACATCCATGATGAAGAACGTAGGAGATGCAATTTTCAGAGCAATCGAACTGGATTTAAAGGGAGAGCTTAAGATGGGTCAGACCGAAAGCCTTGGTATAGCTGAAGGCGGAGTGGGCCTTGCAAAGAACGACGTTTATAACAGCACTCTGACTGAAGAAGAAAGAAAGCAGATTGAGGACTTAGAAGCAAAAGTTGTCAGTGGAGAACTTAAGGTTAGCACAGCTATCGGTATGACAACCGAAGAACTTGATAGCTTAAGAAACAGTGTAGCTCCGTAAAAGAAATAGGTTAATATTGAGGATGTCCTCATATTATAAAGGGCATCCTCAAAATTTAGTAAAGGACATAGGGTATCGTATGAAGGAGAAAGTAATATTAAAAGTTGAAAACATATTAAAAGTATATCCTAACGGCATAGTAGCCAACCGTAATGTAAATTTTGAAGTTTATGAGGGCGAGATACATGCGCTTATTGGTGAAAACGGCGCAGGAAAATCCACCCTGATGAAGATACTTTTTGGTATAGAAACACCTGAGGAGGGCAGAATCATCCTCAATGGTGAAGAGGTAAAGATAGAGAATTCGAAGAAAGCTATAGGCCTTGGTATCGGTATGGTACATCAGCATTTTATGCTGGTGGATTCCCTGACAATTGCAGAAAACATTGCCCTTGGTAACGAACCGAAAAAACGTGGCCTGTTCATCGATAAGGCCAAAATGATAAAGCAGGCTGAGGAATATGCAAAGAAATACAATTTCAAAATTAATGTTACCGATAAAATTGAGGACGTAAGCGTAGGCGTAAAGCAAAAAACTGAAATTTTAAAAGCACTGGTTAGAGGAGCAAAGGTTCTTATTCTGGACGAGCCTACAGCAGTGCTAACTCCTCAGGAAACCAGAGAACTTTTTGCCGAGCTTAAAACCCTTAAGAAACAGGGCCATACCATTATATTCATCTCCCATAAGCTGAATGAGATAATGGAGATATGTGACAGGGTAACAATTATGAGGCATGGTACAACAGTGGAAACATGCTATGTAAAGGATACCAACCCGCAAGAAATCTCCAACAAGATGGTAGGAAGAGAAATCGTCCTGCATGTAGACAAAAAACCGGCAAAGCGCGGAGAAGTATGCCTTGAGGCAAATAACCTTGTATACGTAAACGGCATTGGAAAGAAAATGCTTGACGGAGTCAGCTTAAAGCTAAGAAGGGGAGAAATCCTAAGCGTAGCCGGTGTTGAAGGTAACGGTCAGGCAGAGCTAGCGGAAGTTTTAACCGGCATGAAGGTACCTATTAACGGCACGATAAAAATACTGGGGAAGGAAATCAAAACATTTACTCCTGCTACAATGCGCAGCAACAAGGTGACATACATTCCGGAAGACAGAATGAGAAACGGCTGTGCTGCAAAGTTAAGTATTATGGACAATTTATTTACCGATAAAATAGAAAAGTATTTAAAATTAAAAATTTTCCTGGACAGAAAAAAGATGAAAAAGCAGTCTGAAGAATTGGTAAAAGATTTTAAAGTTAAATGCAGCTCAATAAACAATCAGGTCCAGGTGCTTTCAGGCGGTAATATACAGAAGGTTGTTGCAGCAAGAGAATTGACTGAGGAAGCCCAGATTATCATCGCCGAACAGCCTACCAGAGGAATTGATGCGGGCGCATCCGAACTTATAAGAAGAAAAATAGTCGAATACAGAGATAAAGGTGCTGCAGTCCTGCTTATTTCTGCAGATTTGAACGAAGTACTGGAATTAAGCGACAGCGCGATTGTAATGCATAACGGCAGGATTAATGCATATTTCAAAGATACAAGTACACTTACGGAAGAAGAGCTTGGTTATTACATGCTTGGAGTTAAGAACCAGTCTGAAGAGGAGGTGAATGCAATATTATGCGAAAAGTAAAAAAAATGAGCGTAAACCGCTTTAACACATGGTTTGAAGGATTGAGATTTTTAATAGCGATTTTCATTGCATTTGCCATCTCCTTTATTATAATGAGTTTTTCGACAGATTCGCCGTTTTCGGCAATCGGTAACCTGTTTATAGGACCATTAACTTCGGTCAGAAGGTTCAGTACAGTATTGGAGATGATGATACCGTTAACCTTTGCCGGCCTTGCAGTAAATGTAATGTTCAAGGCCAACCAGTTCAATCTGGCTGCAGAGGGGGCATTTTTCATGGGAGCACTGATATCGGCAATACTGGCAATATATATGCCCGGTCAGGCAAAACTTGTCCTCATAATAGCGATTATTGCCGCAGGTATCGTAGGCTCTCTGGTTTGCGCAATTCCCGGAGCACTTAAGATTAAATGGAACTGCAGCGAGATGGTAGTATCTCTGATGCTTAACTACGTTATGCTCTATTTTGGCACATATATATTCAACCAGGTTGCAAGGGATCCAAACTCTGCATACAAGGCTTCCTATAAATTTAGGACGGGTGTGGGCTTGTCCAACATTATTCCGAAAACCCGTCTGCATTCGGGAATCTTTATAATGATTGCATTTGTAATATTGACCTATATATTCATGTACAAAACCAAATGGGGATATAAGCTGAGGATGACTGGAAGTAACATTAACTTTGCAAAATGTGCCGGTATAGGTGTTTCGGGTGTTATCATGAGTTCCCAGCTTATCGGCGGCTTTATTGCAGGCGTAGGCGGAAGCGTTGAAATGCTTGGAATGTATACCAGATTTCAGTGGTCGGCACTTCCGGGTTATGGTTTTGACGGTGTTATCCTGAATATTATAGCAAAAGAAAATCCGGCCTTTATTCCGGTTGCCGCATTCTTTGTAGCATACTTAAGAATCGGGGCTGACTATATGTACAAGCAATCCGATGTTGCAGCGGAAATTGTATCAATAATTGAGGGACTGGTTATTGTTCTTGTGGCTGCAACCGCATTCCTGGCAAAATTCAGGCACAGGATGACGACCAAGGTTTCCAAAAATATGCTGGAGGCAGGAGGTGCTAAAGAATGAGCCAGGTATTTGAATCAATATTTAGTACAGGATTTTTCTTTTCAGTTATTCGTGTAGCAACACCCTTGATATTGGCATCAATGGGTGCGGTAATAACCTCAAATGCCGGAATAACCAATATCGGTATTGAAGGTGTTATGCTGGTTTCAGCTCTGACAGGTGTTTTTGCCAGCGCTTATGGCTTTGGCCCCTGGTTTGGACTTTTGATTTCCATAATTACGGGTGTTCTTTGTTCACTTGCCATTGGCTATGTATCCATGAGCCTTAAGGCAGACAGTGCCTTGACCTGCATAGCCTTCAATACTATGGCTGTAGGCGGTACCGTATATTTCATGTATGCGGTTGTAAAAGACAAGGGAACTACCATTGCCCTTAATTCAGGAAAGCTTCCTTCGCTGCAAATACCTTTGATTAAGGACATTCCGGTTTTAGGAGAGGTTTTGTCCAACCACAATGTGGTATCATATATGGCTCTGGTAATGATTTTTGTGGTGTATGTTTTACTGTATAAAACACCGTTAGGGCTTAGAATCAGGTCGGCCGGCAAGGCGCCGAATGCACTTTCGTCCGTCGGAGTAAGCTTTTTAAAGACAAGATATATAGCGCTTGGAATCTCGGGAGTTTTGGGCGGAATGGCAGGTGCTTTCATGTCCATGGGATATGTTACATGGTTCTCAAAGAACATGACAGCGGGACGCGGCTTTATTGCACTGGCTGCAGATGCTATGGGAAACTCCACACCGTTAGGCGCCGCTTTATCAGCCTTGCTGTTTGCCGTAGCGGAAGCACTCTCATATGCCCTCCAGATTACAACAATATCACCGGAACTGGTACAGATGCTTCCTTATGCAGTGACTATATTAGGACTTATTATATATTCGGTCAAAAAGAGTTCATCCGACAAGAAGAAACGCGAACAGCTTGCCAAAAATTAAGAGCAGTTGACGCAACATAAAACAAGGAGGTAACCATGAGTAAGAAAATCCCTATAATAATAGATTGTGATCCGGGTCATGACGATGCCATGGCTATACTGTGGGCATTGGCATCCGATAAGCTGGAGGTAAAAGCCGTGACAACCGTTGCGGGCAACCAGACTATTGAGAAGGTGACCACAAACGCTATTAAGGTACTGACAAAGGCCCGCAGATACGACATTCCGGTAGCAAAAGGAGCCGATAAGCCCCTAATCAGAAAGCTTACCGTAGGCGGCGAGGTTGTTCACGGAAGCTCAGGTCTTGAAGGGCCGATACTGCCGGAGTGCGGTTTTGAGCCAAGTAATCTTAGTGCATTGGAATTGCTGATAAAAACCATAGAAGAATCCGATGAAAAGATTACGCTGGTGCCGATCGGTCCGCTTACCAATATTGCAACCCTGCTTATAGTAAGACCCGACCTTAAGGATAAAATTGAAAGACTTTCAATTATGGGCGGCGGAGCTTATATGGGCAACTGGACACCGGCAGCAGAATACAACATATGGGCTGATCCTGAGGCTGCCAAGGTGGTATTCAATTCCGGCTTACCGATTATCATGTCGGGCCTTGATGTTACCCATAAGGCTTATGTTACAAGAGAAGAAAACGAAATTTTAAGGGCTCAGGGCAATGAAATTTCGGTATTTGCCGCAGAGCTTATAGACTTCTTCAGCAAATACCATTATGAAGTGGAAGGCTTCCCCGGATGCACCCTGCATGACCCGACTGCTATCGCCGCATTAATCCATCCTGAAATATTTACAGGTGTACAATGCAATGTTGATGTAGAAGTAACCGGTGAGCTTACCACAGGAATGACAGTGGTAGATACTATCGGTTATAAAGAAAAGATATTCGGAGAAAAGGTGGACAAGAACACCTATGTTTTATTCAATGTAGACAGGAAGAAATATGTAGAGTACTTCTTTGAGGCTATGAAGGCTCTTAATTAAATAACATAATCAATTCATTGCGAAACTCTAAAACTAAGCAGGAGTTTCGCAATTATATGAACAGACATTAGAAGTAAGAGGAGATATACTGTGAAAAAGGATCATTTACTTAGAAGAATTTTTGTTGCAATAGTAGGACTTATGATTTGCGGAATCGGAGTAGGTATATTTTTATACAGCCAGTTGGGGGTTGATCCCGCCAGCGTACTTGAATTAGGGCTTGGCAATGTATTTAACATAAGCTATGGTACGGCTTCTGCTCTTACCAATGTTATTATACTGGTAATAGTATTTTTTGTGGATAAATCCTATCTTAACATATCCACCCTGCTTGCCATATTCGGTATAGGATATACCGCAGACGTGATGTCATTTATACTTGATTCTGTAATTACAGGAGAACTTCACCTGTTAGTAAGAATTATTATGATACTTGTAGGTTGCGTTATTATGGGAATAGGTATTGCTACATATATAAGAGCTGATCTTGGAGTAGGAGCCATAGATTTGGTATCTGAAATAATAAGCGATAAAACCAAGTTCCCGTACAGAATAGTCCGTATTGTCGGTGATGTGACATTTGTAGTTGTAGGATATCTGCTTGGCGGTACCGTAGGTATAGGTACATTGGTTGCTGCTTTCCTTACAGGTCCGGTGGTACAGTTTGTAAGACCTTATGTATACAAAGTTACCGATAAAGTAATCGGAACGAAATAATAATGTGTCGGCCCGGAAGATTTACTGGCATTATGCCTGTAAATTCCGGACTATAAAAAAAGAGGTGGATACTATGGTTGATGTTATTCTTGATATAGATTCCGTGGGTGATGATATACTCGCGGTTATATTTGGCGCGTTAAATCCGAAAATCAATCTGCTTGGAGTTACAACGGTAAACGGAGCCTGCGGAAGCATTGAGCAGGCAGTTAATGTAGCGCTTAATACGATAGAGCTTACCGGAAAGGATATACCCGTATACGCAGGAGCCGATAAAATGCTCTCCCCCAGAAAATCCGATGATGAAGGGGATCCCGTAAATTTTGACGAGGAGCTTAGATGGAAGTTTGGTGACAGGCTGGATAAATTCAATGAAAAAGCCCCGACTCCTGCAAGAAAACCCGAACCTATAAGCGCCAAGGAGTTTCTTATAAAATCCTTTAATGAGCGGCCGGGTGAAATCACCCTGGTTACGACAGGACCGCTCACAAATATTGCCCAGGCATTACTTGACGATCCTTCCATTGCAAGTAAGGTAAAGAGGGCTTATATACTTGGGGGAGCCTTCAACATTTACGGAAATATTACACCGGTTACTGAGTATAATATCTGGGCTGATCCTGAGGCGGCTAAAATCGTTTTGAATTCGGATATGAAAATTACCCTTGTTCCTCTGGATGTATGTGAAAATAACCGATTTGCCGACGGTATGCTGACAAGAGACCATCTTGCGGATTTAACGTATGGTGGCAAGGGAAAAGTAATAGATTTTATTACGGACAAATTTCCTATATATATCGATTTGTGGCGTGAGTTTTTCCAACTGGGCGGTTTCCCGATGGATGATGTAATTACTCTTGCACTTGCCGCTTATCCGGAATTATGCGAGTATACCGAAGAGGTATTTGTTGACGTGGAACTGGAAGGCAAGATATCCCGCGGACAGACGGTTGCATATTTCGGAAGGCAGATCATAAAGAATAAAATGAGGGAGCATAAAAATACCGTAATAGCCAAGAGCATAAAGGGCAAGGAGTTTATGGATTTATTTGTGAATACAATAATCGGTCAGGAAGTCTAAGGACTTTGCATAAAGCATCTTTTATGCGGCTTAATTTTGAATTCCGGAAAATTAATCCGCATAACAGGGTGCTTTATTTAATATTGCAATTTTTTTGAATTAAATAGATAATATATGCGAGTGTTGTAATTTTGGATATAGCTTAGGGGAGAGAAAAGGCAATGAACATAAGAGATATAGCCAAAATATGCGGTGTATCACCTTCAACGGTATCTAAAATATTACATAACA
Organism: uncultured Herbinix sp.; assembly: GCA_964538605.1. Taxonomy (GTDB): domain Bacteria; phylum Bacillota; class Clostridia; order Lachnospirales; family Lachnospiraceae; genus Mobilitalea. Next base: position 12,793 of record CAZIHC010000002.1, read on the forward strand.
AGGATCAGGATATAAGCGCCGAAACAAGAAAAAGGGTACTGGAAGTAATCAAGGAGTACCAATATGTCCCGTATTCAAAAGTAATAAAAAGTGTTTCTCCAAAGACTAACATTATCGGAGTTATTTTAACTGCGGATGCTTATGGAGTTCAGGAAATTCTTTACGGCATTGAAAGAACTGCTGCGGACAACGGTTACAGCATAATGGTCTGCAATACGGACGGCAGCAGGGATAAAGCCGTAAAGTATATGAAAGTCATGGAAAACAAAGGTGTGGACGGGATTATTGCCGTTTATCAGGACGAGGACATTTTTAACGGTTCAGGTGTACCGGCAGTATGTATATTTGACTATAAGGTGCCTTCACGGCAAAGAAAAACCGCCGATATTTATTATGAAATGAGTGATCTGGGGTATCTGGCAACCAACTGCCTGATTAAGAAAGGGCATTATAAAATCGGCGCATTGCTAACGGAAAAGGATACCGGAATCGAAGAAGGATATTACCGAGCGTTTAAAGAAAGTTTTCTGTCCCCGAGAAAAGAATGGATATTCAGGGGTACGGATGAAGATATAATAAACATAGGAATTAACAGGTGCCTTAATAATGACGTTACGGCAATTTTATGTACCGATGCGGAGATAGGAAATATTTTATATGGCAGGCTTAGGGAACGGGGGGATATGATACCCGGAAAGGTATCAGTAATTAGCGCCAGAGACAGCAGGCTTGCCGATAAAATGAAGCCAAAATTGACGGCAGTCAGTATATCCCCGTCGGAAATCGGGAAAACATCCGTGGAAAGCTTAATTCAAATTATTGAAGGCAAGAAGCCTGTACATGAATGCAGAAAAAAGATTGAAGCACAAGTTATATTAAGAAACAGCATTGATGTGCCGATCAACCATAAACAGGGCGGGAAGATGGTGGTGGTCGGCAGTATGAACATGGACTGTATGATAAATGTATCAAATATCCCGACGGACGGAGAAACCATCAGGTCAAGCAATATTGTAATGCTGCCGGGTGGAAAAGGCGCTAACCAGGCAGTAGGAGCCGGAAAACTGGGCGGACAGGTTTATATGATAGGGCGCCTGGGAAATGACAGTGACGGCAAGGAGATATATAACAGCCTTTTAAACAGCGGTGTAAAGACGGACGGAGTTGTCTTTGACGATTCCATACCAACGGGTAAGGCTTATATTAACGTTGCCGCCGATGGAAAAAGTACGATTGTAATATATTCCGGAGCCAACGAAAAGCTGGACAATGCCCAGATAAAACAATTTGAGCATCTTTTGGACGACGCAAAATATTGTCTTATTAACCTGGAGATATCCGAGCAAACAGCAGCATACGCCATTAAGAAATGCAAGAAAAAGAATGTTGAGGTTATTTTAAAACCTTCTTCAGTCGAAAAAATCAGTGACAGCCTGCTAAATAACATTGATTATTTTATACCTAACGAGAAGGAACTTAGGCAGCTTATTCCGGACGATACATCAATCGAGGAGAAAACCGAAGCCCTTCTGAAAAAAGGGGTCAAAAATGTCATAGTTACTTTAGGCGAAAAAGGCTGTTATCTTCGCAATGAAAAATATTCAATGTATTTTCCGGCGGCTGATTTCCACCCTGTGGACACTACCGGTGCGGCAGACGCCTTTATAAGCGCCCTTGCCGTATGCTTAAGCGAGGGAAACGACATTATATACGCTATATGCTTTGCTACTTATGCCGCAGGTATCAGCATAACAAGACAGGGTGTGCAGCCTGCCATGGTAGACAGGGTCGGCCTTGATATATACAAAGAGGATATTAACGCACTTTATATGAACAGTCTGCAAAAGTTACAATAATCGGACAAAGCCTGATAATATTAATTATGAAAATTAATATGCCGCTTTTTATGATGATTAAAGCCATCATAAAGAGCGGCATTTTTTCACATGTTTAGATTTATGGCATTGTCAATCAATAGGATGGCTGTAGATACAATCGATCTAATAACCTTTTTCTACATCTTATGTTAAGCTTCTGTAAACAGATTTTCTAGCTGTATAATTACGACAGATGCGTTTCAATACATCCTATGTTAAGGTTCGATAAATACGCTAAAATTGTTATGATTTCTGATATCTAAATTAATACACCTCATGTTAAGGTTAGATGCACGTATTCTCTGGATTTCTAAAAATAATATATTCAATAATTTGACAAAAATCAAGTATTTATAAAAAATTTTATCAGGTAAAGCAGTATTTTAGGAAAAACATGAGGAACAAAATTTATAAGGTTAAATGCATTTTTTATAATTTCCGCCTGGTTAATAAAATACTGTGTTTTCACATTTTAGCGGATAATATTCTAAATTCATACAGTTTTTGAATAATTTGTTGTTTTTATAATGTTCTATTGATATTGACAATCATTCTCATTTATGTTACATTAATGCAGGACTAAAAAGTGATGTGCATATCAGCCGGAGGTCATAATGATTATTAAAATTTCTAAATTGCTACATAGGAAGCTGTTTTGGCTAATCATTCTGATGGCAGCTTCTGTCTTTTCTCTCACTTTGGGTGTAAAGGATTTTAGCATTTTGGGCCTTTTTACACAAAACAGTGAGGATGTCAAACTGGCAATTATCAGTAGATTCCCAAGACTTATAAGTATACTGGTTACCGGAGCCAGTCTTAGTATTTCAGGTCTTATTATGCAAACCGTTACCGACAACAAATTTGTTTCCCCTTCAACGGCCGGGACAATGGAATGGAGCAGGTTTGGCGTAATGATAGCCATATTGTTTTTCGGTGGGGAAGCAAAGCTGTTTAAAATGCTGATTGCCTTTATATGCTCTTTATTTGGAACTCTTATTTTCATGCAGATTCTGCAGACGATGAAATTCAAAAACGCCATGATAGTACCTTTGGTAGGTATGATGCTGGGAAATGTGATAAGTGCCATAACAAGCTTTTTTGCCTACAGGTTTGATATTATTCAGAACATGTCATCCTGGCTTCAGGGAAACTTTTCATTGGTGATTAAGGGCAGATATGAGCTTTTATATCTGGGGATACCGTTTTTGATTATAGCTTATATTTATGCCAATAAACTGACTATTGCGGGTATGGGAGAAAGTTTCTCAAAAAGCCTGGGAGTAAATTATAAGGCGGTTGTTCTTTTGGGCATGGTCATTGTCGCAGTTATAACATCCACCGTAGTCGTAACGGTCGGAAGCATTTCCTTTGTCGGAATTATCATTCCTAATATTGTTTCCATGATTATGGGGGACAATTTAAGAAATTCGCTGCCTGTTACGGCATTATTCGGGGCATTGTTTTTATTGATATGCGACATGATCGGAAGGGTAATTATATTTCCCTATGAGATCTCCATCAGTCTTATTGTCAGCGTCGTGGGCAGCATTATGTTCTTGGTTTTACTGTTTAGGAGGAAGAAGAATTGGAGTACATCTTAAAAGATAAAAAAAGCAAAAAAATTATTATGTGTCTGATCCTTCTGGACCTGATGGTGATTGCGGCATTTTTGCTGCCGGGGATTACACCTAAAAATATTCATTTTTTCATGCCCAGAAGAATAACAAAGATTTTGGCGGTTATTATAGTCAGTTATTCCATCGGGTATTCATCTCTGATATTTCAGACGGTAACAAACAACCATATTCTGACACCAAGCGTTATGGGACTGGATTCATTATATCTGTTTATCCAGACATTTATAGTATTTGCAGCCGGTTCACAAACCCTTTCGCAGATGATAGGCTATCGGCACTTTCTTATCTGTGTCGGTTTAATGATATTTGCCGCCTGCATCTTATTTTTGCTTCTTTTTCGTGGCAGCAGCAAAAATGTGTATTTTCTGGTCCTTACGGGTATGATTATGGGAAGTCTTTTTAACGGGATGGCTACCTTTATGCAGGTGCTTTTGGACCCGAATGAATTTGCGGTATTGCAGGGCAGAATGTTTGCAAGTTTTAACAATATCAACTCCAATTTAGTCGGGATAAGTATCCTTATCATAATTGCTGTTTGTATCATATCAGTAAGGGACTTGCCCTATCTGGACGTACTGCTTTTGGGTCCGGAAAATGCAATCAGCCTGGGTGTTGATTATAAGAAGCTGGTATTTAAGACATTAATTATTTGTGCGGTCTTGGTTTCCGTATCAACGGCACTGGTCGGGCCGATAACTTTCCTTGGCATATTGATTGTTAATCTGGCGAGACATATGCTGGGTACATATTCGCACAGAAGCATAAGCTTAGGGATTATGTTTCTTGGTATCCTTTTTCTGACAGGTGGCCTTTTGGTCACGGAAAGGATATTCAAATTTGAAACTACAATGAGTGTAATCATTAACTTTATCGGAGGTATCTACTTCCTGTACCTTATGTTAAAGGAGAGAAAGCAATGATAGCGGTAAGAAACATAACAAAGATATACGGTGACAAAAAGGTTGTGGACAGTGTAGATTTGGATATTCCCAGGGGAAAGATTATTGCATTTATCGGCAGCAACGGTGCAGGTAAAAGTACCTTGATTTCCATGATATGCAGAACCTTAAAAAAAGACGGCGGTGAAGTATATATCGACGATAAGGAGCTGAAAGACTGGAAAAGCAGCGAATTGTCCAAACGGTTGTCTATATTAAAGCAGTCCAATTTTCTGAATATCCGACTGACGGTTCGGGAGCTGGTTTCCTTTGGCCGTTTCCCATATTCAAAAGGAAGGCTTAATGATGAAGACATAAGGCACATAGATAAGGCTCTGGAGTATATGGGACTTAATGAGCTTCAGGACAGATACCTTGATGAGTTAAGCGGAGGTCAAAGACAGATGGCTTATATAGCCATGGTAATAGCCCAGGATACGGAATACATTTTCCTGGATGAGCCGCTTAACAATCTGGATATGAAGCATTCTGTAAAGATAATGAAAGTATTAAAACGGCTGGTCGGGGAACTGGGAAAAACTATTATGGTAGTTATCCATGATATAAATTTCGTATCCTGCTATGCGGATTATGTAGTTGCCATGAAGGACGGCAAGATAATAAAACAGGGCGACACATGCCAAATTATACAAAGCGGGGTCCTGTACGATATATACGGAATGAATATTGACGTGCAAAATTATTGCGGAAAAAACATTTGCTTATATTACAGTTAGTTATATGTAAAAATTAATGCAAAAATCTTAAAAACAGATGGAGGAGAATAGACATGAAGAAAATACTGTATGTTATTTTATCTATTTCCTTATTTATTGGCTTATTTGCCGGATGCAGCAAGAAAGCCGAATTGGTTGAAAATGATGCTAACTTGCAATTTACAACTGAAGCAGAAAACAACGAAGAGCTTAATACGGATGAAAATAAATCCGAAGAAAGTACCAGCAATGACAATAATGCAGCAGAAAACAGCGATACAAACGATACGGCTGAAGTTTCTGAGGTAACTATCGAACATTCCAAAGGAACTGTAACGGTATCTGCTGATGTAAAGAAAGCTGTTGTATTTGATTTCGGAATTCTTGATATAATGGATGCATTAAAAGTTGAAGTGGAAATAGCAGCTCCTGTAAGCAGCCTGCCTTCATATTTAAGTAAATATGAAAATGTTTACAATGCAGGTTCAATCAAGGAGCCGGATTTGGAAGCCATATTTGAATTTGAGCCTGATGTTATATTTATAGGTGCCAGACAGCAGGATTATTATGATCAGTTGTCTGAGATAGCTCCCACCATTTATGTGCAGACAGGTGCCGATACATATTTGGAGGATGTTAAAGAGAATATAGGGTATGTGGCACAGATTTTCGGTAAAGAAAATAATGCGAAGGAAGCTGTTAATTCCTTAAACAGCCTTGTGGAGGAAGTAAAAGCACTTACTGCAAACAGTGATGAAAGAGTACTTATAATGTTAACCAATGACGGTTCTATAAGCGTATACGGTTCAGGTTCCAGATTTGGCATGGTGCATGACCTTCTGGGAGCAAAAGCAGCCGACGAAAATATAGAAGCATCCACCCACGGTCAGTCGGTAAACTTTGAATATATCGCTGACGTAAATCCTGATATTATTCTTGTTATTGACCGTACACTGGTTGCAGGTGGTACGAACACAGCCAATACCGTACTTGATAATGATTTGATAAACGGGATCAATGCGGCAAAGAATAACAAAATCATATCTTTAGATCCGGACATCTGGTATCTTTCCGGTGGCGGAATTACATCAACTATGCAGATGATCACAGATGTAAAAAATGCCTTTGCCAACTAACTTTTTCTGTATTATTTATCTAAACAGTATTATTAATAAAGAAGGATTTCCTGTTTGGGGAAGTCCTTTTTTTTGTGAATGAACTTAAATTTATTATATTATTTATGAAAAATTGACGACATAAAACAAACTGTAACAAATCATTGTTGATTTTTGTCGAAATTTGATATATAATTTTAATTACATATATAAATAATGGCAATTAAGGAACAAGTTGCCTATTTAAAGCTTATTATTGATAAAATAATATTATGTTAGGTAATACCTGTCTATAAGAAAGGATTAGAAGCCTTTACTTAGGAAGGTATTATGTTTGGCTAGTTATAAAGACATTAAAATATGGCATTTGATAATGAGGCAGAATGAACTGAACATATAATATGAGTCAGACATAGGCCGAAGTAGGAGCTTTTATAGCTTCTTACTTCGGTTTTTTTATTTTCAGGAGGTGAATGGAACATTAATACTCAAGTTGCTAAAAAAATTGATCCTGCGCAGGAAAGCAGCAAAAGAAAATTGGAGCAAACATTAAGCGCTTACATAGGAAGATTATATAAAGAAATAGCAGGCAGGGGTCCTGAAAATGTATATGTGGCTTTTGGGGACAGATGCTATGTCATTTATATAAAAAACTATATGATGCCGTATGAAAGGATTATACAGGAAGACGGCGATAAAGAATTGCTTGATAAGGTTATTAAGATTTCAACAAAAAATATTAACTCACAAATAATCAAATATATTGAATTTATTACAGATGTTCCAACCGATGAAATTTATTATGACTGGAATTTGGAAACCGGATCACGGTTGCTGATGGGTATAAGTAACAGAAAATATGACATTTATCCAAGTGTAACATCAAACTATTTCGGAGAACATCTTCTAAACAAAGAAATAATAAAGATGGGGCATTTTACTGACAGCATTCCTGATACAGTTACATCATTTTGCTTAAATTCAAAATTTTTTATTTTTGAAAGATGCGGCGGTATTACGCGATTGGAAAAAGAAATGGAGTCAATAGGTTATAGTGATGTTGTAAAAAATACAAAGAGACAGGTAGAAAAGGAATACTTAAGAAATAATTTCTGTATAAAAAATATTTTAGATACCGGAGCCATGGATGTCTTTATAGATTGGAATTTCAATAAAAGTAAAAGCATTGTAGTACTAGTAAAATCTGCGACTGAGTCCAAAATCATGAAATTATCTTAAATAATAAATCAGCTTATTTCTTTCTCAATTAAACAATGCTTAGTATGAAATAAGTAGTTTTTAAGATAGGAGTTAAGAATGTTTGAAATAAGAAAAAATGTATCAATTATAAATTAGCAATAACAGGTGGTAGCTGAAATGAAAAAGGTATTAATAGTAGATGACGCAGCTTTCATTCGTATGCAACTTAAACAACTCCTTGTAAAAAACAACTATGAAGTTGTCGGTGAAGCTGGAAACGGAAAAGAAGCACTGGAAAAAATCCAGACTCTAAAGCCGGATATAGTAACCCTGGATATAACTATGCCGGTAATGGACGGGTTAGAGTGTTTGGAAGAAATCAATAAGTTGGAAGATAAACCTTTGGTAATTATGGTAACAGCAATGGGACAGGAAGCTTATGTAAACAGGGCTATATTAAATGGTGCTAAAGGTTTTATCGTAAAACCTTATAAGCCGGAAACTGTTTTAAAACAGCTTGAAAGACTGGGAAACCGGTAATCGGTTTTCCGGATACAACAGAAAGGTGGAGTTATTATGCTGCAGTTGACTGAAGAGGAGCTTTTAAATCAAATCAAAAAATGTGAAGGCGAGGTGTATACTCTCGCTGAAATTCACAAAGTGCTGATAAAAGATAACATAACAGGCACTATAGAAGAACTTCGAAAGAAAATACTTACGCTATTCCAAGACGGTTATATAGGTAAAGAGATGACAAACGACGGAGTGTATATGTATTACATTATTTTTAACCCGACAGAAAAAACATGATTTTAAACAATATGTATAATTTTTATCTTTTTTTATATTTAATGCCAATTAATAATTTAAAAATTTACATATACAGGAGGTTTTATTATTTATGGAGAAAAAATTAGCGACACCACCAAAGGATACCTTGGAAAAGAGAACAGCTCATGCAAGCGTATCGGCTGAGGATTTGGAAAAGAAGAGGGAACTTGCCAGAAAACACGCACAGGAAAAGGTAAGGGCAAGGACAATGGCAAAATAACAGCAGTTGGCTGAGAGAATTGCTGCGGCTACGGAACAACTGGCCTCAGGAATTGAAGAAGCCAGCAGTGCGGCTGAAGAGCTTGGGGCAACAATGCAACAGATTGCTACCGGTGCCAGTGAGGCTTCTTCAGCATCTGAGGAATCAAGAGCTGCAATTTTTCAAATAAGTAAATCTTCTGTAATTGCTGATAAAAATGCAAAAGAATCTCTTGAAAGAGCTGAAAAAGCTAAGGAGCTTATCGAAAATACGGCACAGGATATTGAGCTAATGATTAAAGGTATAAGAGATTCTGCAGAAACTAATTTAGAATCAATAAGACTGGTAAAAGAGCTGGAGAGACAGTCCAATGAAATAGGAGACATAGTACAGGCAGTTGTAAGGATTGCTGATCAGACAAATTTGCTTGCACTTAATGCGGCAATAGAAGCAGCCAGAGCAGGTGAGCACGGTAAAGGATTTGCGGTTGTAGCAGACGAAGTAAGAAATCTGGCTGAAACATCGGAAAAGTCGGCCAGGGATATACGGGAGTTGGTTAATGAAATACAGAACAACGTTAAAATTGTAGTTAACGATATTCAGAATGCTGGTGATGCGGCCAATGAGGAAGTTGAAAAAGGCAAAAAGACAACTCAAGACCTTATAAAAATTCTTGAGGAAGTTGATTTGGTACAGAAAGCAATTGCCGATGTATCGGAGTATGCATCCAATTCAAATCAAGGAGCCAGTGAATTTTTGGAAATGGCAGAAAAAATAGCTGCGGCTGCAGAACAGCAAAGCGGCGCCACCGAAGAAGTAGAAAAGTCCGTAAACATGCAAAACAGAGCATTTAACGAGTTGATTGCAGGTGCGGCAGACCTTTCCCAACTGGCAGAGGAATTAAAAGTTTCAACCGATGCGCAGAAATCTGCAGAATCTGTTGCGGCAGCTGCGGAAGAACTGTCTGCAAATGTTGAAGAAGCCAATTCTACAGCTAAAGAAATAGTAAAAGCTTTACAGCAAATAGCTGAAGGAGCCCAGAGTCAGGCCGAACTTACCGACAAGTCCAGTTCTCTTTCCGAAAAACTTGTTGTCGCAGCAAGACAAATGAGTGAAAGAGCTGCATTTTCAGCTAAAAAGATTACAGAATTGCAGGAACTTCTTACTGCAAACAAAGTCGCAGTAGATAACATGATTGCCGGTATATCCAATGCGGCTCAAATGTCAAAAGGGGCAGCAGAAAATATCAGGAATCTGGAAGAGACCACCAGAAGAATAGATAAGATTGTGGATGCTATAGTAAACGTATCGATACAAACCAATATGCTGGCCGTAAACGGTTCTATAGAAGCAGCAAGGGCAGGGGAGTTTGGCAGAGGCTTTTCGGTTGTTGCCGGCGATATAAGATCTCTTGCCAATGAATCCGCAGAGAATACCGATAAAATTAAAGACCTTGTAAGGGGAATTCAAAATCAGATTCAGAGAGTAGCTGCCGATACGGATCTTTCAAGTAAAACATCCCTGGAGGAAGCAGAAAAAGCAAAGAAGATCACAAATAACTTAAATATAATTGAAGACAGTATGATAAGAATTTTGGAAGGAGCCAAGGAAATACAGACAGGAGCCGATGAAGCTTTGCTTGCGATGGAACAGGCTAAGAAAGGTGTAGATCAGATAGCAACGGCAGCTCAGGAAGCAAGCACTTCTACGGAACAGGCTCTGGTAGCTGCAACACAGCAGGCAAAAGAAATGCAGGAATTGGCCGAAGCAATTGAGGAAATTTCCGGATTGGCTGATGAACTTCAAAATATGTAAAGAATGGAGAGAATAAATATGGCTTCTGAAATACATAATGACAACTTTACAGAACGCCAACTGGTCACCTTCCTCTTAGGGGATGATGAGTTTGGGGCAGATATTATGGATGTAAAGGAAATAATCAGAGTGCCTGATATCACTAAGGTACCGAACGCTCCGTATTATGTTGAAGGTGCCTGTAATTTAAGAGGCAATGTCCTGCCAATTATAAACGGAAGAAGCTGCTTTAACCTCCACAGAAAAGATATAGACGAAAACAGCAGAGTGCTTGTAATCGATGTAGAGGGCAAAGCCATCGGGATGATTGTGGACAAGGTATCTGAAGTAATGAGAGTAAGAATTTCAGAAATAGAAGAAACTCCGAATATAGTCAAAAATGTAGATTCTGATTATTTAGACGGAGTAGTAAAGCTGGATAACGGAAACCGGCTAGTCATGCTGCTTGATATAGTAAAGGCATTAAAGAAAAATAACAAAGAAGTTAACGGCCAAAATGAGAGCCTTTCTAGGAAAGATGACTATAGCGGCAATAATATATTATCAGCAGGCCAAGCTTTGGCTGATACTACCGTTGAGGAGCAACTGGTTACATTTCTTTTGGATAAAGAGGAATATGCCATAGATATTATGCGGGTAAAGGAAATAATCCGTGTTCCTCAAATGGTTAAAATGCCCAACAGCCTGGAATACATAGATGGAGTTGTTTCCATCCGCAATAATTTACTGCCTATGATCAATCTAAGATCTTATTTTGGGATGGACCGGCTGGAATATAACGACCAAATGAGAATACTGGTAGTGGATATGGGGTCATTTTCAGCGGGAATCATAGTAGACAGGGTGTCGGAAGTTTTAAGAGTCCCCGTAAGCAGCATACAGCCACCTCCAAAATTTTCGGAAGATACTATAGATCAGTTAAAAGGTGTGGCAAAACTCAATGACGGAAAACGCATGATTTTGCTGCTTGACCCTACCAAGCTTATTTCAGCCGACGAATTGAGTTCCATGGAAAGCATTCAGGAGATGAACGATGTGAATAAAAGTAGTGATGATAGTTTGGTACAGGTACTTGATGAGGAAAAACTTGTTATCTTTAAGCTGGGGGCAGAGGAATACGGAATAAAAATAGACCACGTCCAGGAAATAAACAGGATTACTACCATAACCAAAATACCCAGAGCTCCCCACCATATAGAGGGAATAGTAAATCTAAGAGGAAATGTAATTCCTGCATTGGATTTAAGGAAATTATTCGGTCTGGAGGATAAGCAGGTAACCGATTCCACAAGAATAATTATAGTTGATGTTAACGATAAAAGAACAGGAATAATTGTAGATTCCGTTACCGAGGTCGTTAATTTTGAAAAAGATTTGATTGAACCGACACCGGATATATTAAGCAACGGTATAGACAGTGACTATATTGAAGGTGTTGCCAAGCTGAGCGATACACGAATGATTATGATTCTGGATCTCGGCAGAGTTTTAAAATAATTCAGTCTTTAAAAGAATTTAATTTAAGAATAACTGCACTTCCGGAAAAGCTATATTTGCTTTTCCGGAAGAATTAAAGACAGGTGGGAATATGCTGGCAAAAAAAATAAAGGTTTTGATAGTAGATGATTCTGCACTGATGAGAAAAGTACTTAAAGAAATACTTATGACCGACAAAGAAATAGAAGTTGTAGGAACCGCCCGGGACGGAGAAGATGCCATTGAAAAAGTACGGCTTTATGAACCGGATGTAGTCACTATGGATATTAATATGCCTGTGATGGATGGGCTCACCTCTATGCAGTACATATTAAACAGCTATCCGGATATTCAAATAATTATGATTAGCTCACTAACGGCCGATGGGGCAATAACTACTTTTGAAGCCTTGGAACTGGGAGCTTTTGATTACGTTGCTAAGCCTTCCGGTACGGTATCGGCTAACCTTTATGTCGTAGGTAAAGAAATTATTCAAAAAATAAAATTGGCTTATACAAGCGCAAATAAAAATAATTTAAGAGAAAGAGCAAATCGTTATAAAATTAACGTAATTAAAAAATTAAAAGAGCAGAGATCAAAAATCGAAACTATTAATTATGAAGTTTCTAAAGTAGTGGTTATAGGGGTTTCAACAGGAGGACCCGGCACACTTATGGAGATACTTCCTGATTTGCCTTCCGATTTGGAAGCTGCAGTTATTATTATACAGCATATGCCCCCGTCCTTTACCAATTCTTTTGCTCAACGATTAAACAGGGTATGTCAAATTCCGATAAGTGAGGCAAAGGCAGGAGATATACTTCAAAACGGAAGGGGTTACCTGGGCCCCGGTGGATATCATTTGGTGGTAAGGGGGCAAAACGGACTTATCAGGCTTCCAACAAGTCCGGTTACCGTTTATATGCCGTCCGTTAATATTACAATGGAATCGGTTCTTAACACATATGGCGGAAACAAGGTAGTCGGTGTTTTACTTACCGGTATGGGAGATGACGGAGCGGATGCAATGGTAAAGATCAGAAAAGCAGGAGGTATAACTATTGCGGAAGATGAATCTACTGCCGTGGTATTTGGTATGCCAAGGGAGGCCATCGAAAGAGGCGGGGCCGAAATAGTATTGCCTTCGTATAAGATTGCCGATGCAATTGTAAAAGCTGTAAGAAGCAATTAGTCTGGAGGTTCATATGAAAAGTAAATATAAAATATTAGTTGTAAATCGGGATGAAGAACTGTCGGAAAGAATGAAAAAAGGAAAGGAAACAGGCCATTATTCAATAGAAGTTGCCAAAACTGCAGCTGTGGCATTAGAAAAAATAAAAGCTGACAAGTATCATGTTGTTCTTATAGATACTGATATGCCTGATAAAAACGGAATTGAACTTTTAAAGGAAATAAAAACTTATGACTGTATGGCGCAGGTTATAATGACTTCAAATAATTCCACCATGGAACAGATATTTGATTCTATGGAAAGTGGTGCTAATGATTATATTACAGATCCTTTGCTTAATTTAGAAGAACTGACGAATATGATTAAGTATTCTGTAGAAAAGCTTGAAAGATGGAGAAAATCTATTATCGGCTTGGTAAAATAAAGCAGTTAATACATAAATTATGAGGTGAACATATGGATGCTATGATCCAATCCTATATGGAAGAAACAGAAGATATGCTGCAAAGGGCAGAGGAATGTATTATAAGGCTGGAAACGGAGTTTTCGTCTGAAGATATCAATGAGTTGTTCAGATTAGCCCATTCTATAAAAGGGGCTTCCCATATGGTGGGATACGAAGATATAGGAAACCTTATGCATAAAATTGAAGATATGTTGGATATGGTGAGAAACGGTTCGATTTCGTTTAATCAGGACATAGTATCATTATGTTTTGACGGCCTTGATATTGTGAAAAAGATACTTGAAACCAAAGTTCATTTTTCTGAGGATGAATTTCAGATTGAACATATAGAAGAAGCGAGAAAAACGGAGGAAAAAATTCAAAGCTATATATCAGCCAGCAAGAAGCGCAAAGATATCAAAAATACCACTAGAATCCAGGAAAAGTCAGGATTGGTCTCTGCCCTTTTAAATAAAAAACCTAAGGGAAAGAACAAGTATTATGTTACGGTTGTGGTTGAAGAAGATGCCCCAATGGTATCTCCGGTATTTGTTTTAATATTAAACAGTATTCAAAAAATAGGTACGCTTTTATATTCCAGTGTAACAGACGATTATTTTTTAAGCGAAAGTGATAAAGATGACAGGGTATTAGAGTTGATACTTTGCACCGATATCGAGGAAGCGGAACTTTATGCGCATTTTGACTTATTTTACGTTGAAAAAATAAACATAATCAATCTCAACAGAAATGTAAATGAAATTAATGACTATTATCTGAATGAAACCGACTACTCACCTTATCTCTCCATATTAAAAACAGTAATGGAATTGTATCGTTTAGTTTTTTGCAACTTGGATAAAACAGACAAAATTTATAATGTAAACGGTTTAAATCAAATGCAAACCGAAACCAAAAATGCTTTGGGCAGATTAAGAAATAAAGTTAAAGCAGAGGTATATAACAAGGAATTTAATGAATTATTTAATTTACTTAGAAAGATTCGTTCTGCCAAAGCAGGAAACAAGCAAAAAATTAAGGGTGAGATTCAGGACCGGTTAACTTGTTTTATTGATAAATTGTATCAGGGAATTAAAGGAAAATATATTGTCAGATATATTAAGCTGGAACAGGACAATGCCTGTAACGGGCTAAAAAATTTTATGAGTTTAATTAATAAATCATCAACCTTAATTTTTCTTATAAATATAAGTACGTTGGATATATTGCGTAAAGAAGAATTATACGGACTTATAAAAATAAAAAACGAACTGAAAGAACAAGGAATAGAAATAGGGTTAATAACAAACGGGGCTTGTTCCAGAAAAATAATCAATATTTTTGATTCCATAAGACAGGTTGAGAATTTCAGAATATATTCGTCGGAGTTGGAAGCAATAACGGGAATGTTTCATGCCACTGACTCATACAAAAGGATAACTGACAAAATAAGCAAATTAAATTA
>CAZIHC010000003.1:0-23828 GCA_964538605.1 uncultured Herbinix sp.
GAAAGCACTATCTGAGCTTCCGGCATACCCAACCTTTCCGCTGCCAAAGAAGCACTTACCGCAACAACTAAAGCATTCGGATCCGCATTCCCCACATCTTCTGCGGCACATATCATAATTCTTCTTGCAATGAAAGCCACATCTTCTCCCGCATACAACATCCTTGCAAGATAGTAAACGGCTGCATCAGGATCTGATCCTCTCATGCTTTTTATAAATGCCGATATGGTATCGTAATGATTATCCCCTGTTTTGTCATACAAAATTGGCCTCTTCTGAATACATTCCGAGGCTACCTCCAGTGTTATGTGAATATATCCGTCGTCAGACCGTTCCGTAGTAAGTACTCCCAATTCTATGGCATTGAGGGCAGTCCTTGCATCCCCGTTGGCCATGTCGGCCAAAAAATCCAGGGCATCATCATGAAGCTTTACTTTATAAGCACCAAGGCCCCTCTCTTCATCCGTAACCGCCCGGGTCAGCAATGTCTTTATATCATCCTTTTCCAAAGGTTTTAGTTCAAATATAATCGATCTGGAAATCAAAGCCGAGTTAACCTCAAAATAAGGATTTTCGGTAGTCGCACCTATCAGGATAATTGTACCGTCCTCAACAAAAGGCAGCAAATAATCCTGCTGGCTTTTATTAAATCTGTGAATCTCGTCTATAAACAGGATGGTTCTTTTCCCGTACATGCCCAGATTATTTTTTGCTTCTTCTATTACGGACTCCATTTCTTTCTTGCCTGATGTTGTGGCATTTAACTGCATAAAAATAGAACTGGTCGTATTGGCTATGACCTTGGCAAGGGTGGTCTTCCCTGTCCCAGGAGGGCCGTAAAATATTATGGAGCTTAATTTATCTGCTTTAATGGCACGATAAAGCAGCTTATCTTTACCAATAATATGTTTTTGACCTACCACTTCGTCCAGGGTTCGGGGCCGAAGCCTGGACGCTAAAGGTGATTCCTTTTCTAAAGCATTGTTTCTCATATAATCAAATAAATCCACAATGCCACCTCCCGTTATATAAAAGTAAATATCCCTGTAATATTGCAATTTTGGAGATAATGTGCATAATAATAATTAACAAAACAAGTTGTGTATTCCATAAAGAGGGGTGATATTATGAATCTTCCTAAAGATCCATACATTCTTTTAAGCTATATAAATACAAAATTAAGAAATGAGTTTAGTTCGCTGGACGATTTATGCCAGAGCCTTCATGCGGATTATGAAGAACTTACTACTACTTTGGCAAACCTAGGCTATGTCTATGACAGTAAAAAAAATCAGTTCATTCAGAAAAACTGATATAGTTGCTACTACTGGTTATCTTTTTTTATCCCTTGTTCCTAATATAAACAAGAACATTAAAAACCAAATACCCAATCAAAGCACCCAAGCTGTCAATACACACATCCCTTATTTCTCCGCTTCTTCCGGGCACAAAAGTTTGATGAAACTCATCAGAAGCAGCATAAAGTACAGTAAGCCCAATTGCAGTTAAGGCCAATTTCATACCTTTTAAACCGGACTTGGATAACGGCCAGGCCCAAGCTGCGGCAAGCAAGGCAAACTCTGTAACATGTGCTCCTTTTCTCACTATATGATCCAGAAATTCAACCGAATTTAACCTTTCTTCATCGGCTTTTGTATTGCCTGATATGTTTTCGTATACCGAATAAATCATATTTGCTATAGTCATGCTGCTTTTTCCCGATATTTCGGCCGATTTAGACGAAAAAGCAAATATCATAACCATTATAAGTAAAGCTGGGATATAATAAAGGATTTTTTTCATACCGGTCTCCCGTTTGCACTTTCTTAAAGTGAATTATACCATAAGGCGGGTAAAATTCAAACATATGTTTAATTACTTCAATAAGGCAGTATTATACCCATGGCACGCATAACGCCAACACCCAAATAATACTTTAATCAGCCGGTCATACGTTCAAAACTTCTGCCTGCTTGCTTATATCGGTTGCTGCTGTTATAATTAAGCGAGAAATTATTACGGGAGGATACAAAATGGATCAGGCCCTGGAACCCTATAAAACCATATACCAAGGCGGTACAGGCGAAATTATAATGAAAAAATCAAGGTTTATAGCAACTGTCAATCCTGCAGAAACTGAGGAAGAAGCGCTTGAATTTATACAGCAGTTAAAGAAAAAATATTGGGATGCGACCCATAATTGTTATGCATATATAATAGGTATAAAGAATCCCATTATGCGGTGTTCCGATGACGGAGAACCCAGCAAAACGGCAGGCAAGCCCATGCTTGATGTCCTTATTGCCAAAGAACTAACCAATCTGGTTGTTGTAGTTACCCGTTATTTCGGAGGAACCTTGCTTGGTACCGGAGGTTTGGTAAAAGCATACCAGACAGCTACAATAGAAGGCCTGAATAACAGTATAATTATAAGTAAAGAGCCGGGCGTCCATATGCAGTTAACAACCGACTATAACCTGGTCGGCAAAATCCAATACTATCTGGGTCAGGAAAATTTTCATATTCTTTCTTCCGACTACACGGATACCGTAAAACTGGAGGTTATATTACCTATAGATAAAGTAAATTCTTTTCAAAAGAAACTTGCAGATCTGTCAAACGGAACATTGACTGCTGTCGAATTAAAAAAGACATACTATGCCCTTATTGAAGGACAAGTACATCTTTTATAAAAGCACATGCTGTGATTATACGGTGCATGTCCGTTTATAGCCCGTAAAATCACAGCATATAGGAGTGTTGAGCAATATTTTTATACCTCGAATAATAATTAATGGTACTGTCAAGTTAATCTCAATAATTTTATGTATGTCATCTACTTGCTTTTCCCGTCAAACACAGGAGAAAAGAACAGGTACATGAACACCAACCCACATATTTATACTGCCTCAAGTGTTATCAGGTCGTCTACTATTTCTACCATCGAAATAGGTGTAACAGTGTTTCTGTACGATATTTTTGCGATTGCCTCGACCTTATCTTTGGAATACGAAATCCCCTCAATTTCTTCAATTTCTTTTTTTCCGTCCAAATATTTTGCAATCTGTATTCCATAATAAGGTTCATCGGTGTCAGAGTTTCTGTTTTCAGTAATATTATACTCCAGCCTCATAATTCTGTTATCTTCCAATGTCACTTCATTGCTAAATAACATACTCATCTTTTTCATTTTCAACCCCCATTATATTGAAACTTCCCGAAAACTGCTGACAAATATAATTATACACTGAATATTGTTTTAAATAAAGTAAAATTTAACGCACCTTTCTATAGAGTTCGTTAGATTTCGACACATCTTTTCATTTTATATACAATACCCCTATATAATGTTAAATTATAAAAATAATACAACAATATCTAGAATTATTAGAAAAAGGCGACTTTTAGCTTTTTACCATTAAATTGGTATTTTTGTCCCATAAAACGGTAATCCTTTATTTGTAAAGATTTTAGACTTTATTTAATATAAATAATTTGTTATACTCTTCTTAGTCCGAAGTCCATGCATTTTAAATGCAAATTGGAGGTTACTATGAATTACAGTAAAAAAGGAATTGAGCAAAAGCAAAATTATATAAAGTCAAATGCCAGACGCCTTACATCAAAAATTAGGATAACTGTATTCCGCTTATGCGTTATTGCTGCCGTTGTGGCGGTAATAATCGGTGCATATGCGGGCTTTGGTTATATAAAAGGATTGATTGACAGTGCGCCTGACATCACCCAGATTGATGTCAGACCCAAAGGTTTTACCACCAAGGTTTATGACAGCGAAGGCAATGTTATTGAAAATCTGATAGGCGCAGAGGCAAACCGCGAATATGTCACCATAGACCAAATTCCGCAAGTTGTCCAGGACGCATTTATTTCAATTGAAGATGAGAGATTCTACGAACATGACGGAATTGATGTCAGAGGTATACTAAGAGCCTTTTTCTCCGGCATAAGAGGCGGCGAGTTTGACCAGGGAGCCAGCACGATTACGCAACAGCTTATCAAGAACCAGGTTTTTGACGGCGGCAGGGAGCAAAAATTTATTGACCGCCTGAAACGAAAAATTCAGGAGCAATATTTGGCTATCCAACTGGAAAACCGGATGGATAAAAAACAAATTCTTGAATATTATCTTAATACCATTAATCTCGGCTCCGGTACATATGGGGTTCAAACTGCATCAAAAAGATATTTTAACAAAAATGTCTGGGAACTTACTTTGTCTGAAGCAGCGGTACTGGCTGCTATAGTACAGCTGCCGGTTTATCATAATCCTATCACCAATCCTGACAGAAACGAACCCAGAAAAAACAAGGTTCTTAGACTGATGCTTGAACATGGCAAATGTACTCAGGAGGAATACGACGCGGCCATGGCAGATGATGTTTATGCCAGAATTCAAGCCGTAAATGAAGAATATGCTTCAACTTCATATTACAGTTATTTTGTAGATGAATTAATAGATCAGCTTATGAATGATCTTCAGTCTGAACTGGGTTATACCCAGACACAGGCTTTGGATTTAATATATAGCGGCGGTCTAAGAATAATAACCACTATGGATCCTACTATTCAAAAGATTGTTGATGAAGTAATTTCTGACGAATCCTACTATCCTGAAATGGGTATATCATATTACGAGCTGAATTACGCCATTTCAATTCAAAAGAATGATGAAGAAAAAACTACAAAACATTATTACAGCTCCGACCTGCTTGAATATTTTAAGAACTATTCCGATCCTGACGATTTATATGCTGATGAAAAGGGCAGAAAATTTTCCTTATACTTTAAAGATAAGGATGACATGCTCAAAAAAATTGAAGAATTTAAAGCATCCATACTTGAAGAGGGCGACAAAATCCTGCTTGAGAGAATTAATATGACTATCCAGCCCCAAATCTCCTTTGTGGTTATGGATCAGCATACGGGCCATGTTGTGGCCATAGCCGGCGGCAGAGGTGAGAAAGTCGGTAACCGTACCTTAAACAGAGCAACTGATACAAAGAGACAGCCCGGTTCTACTTTTAAGGTATTGTCTACTTATTTACCCGCACTGGATACTGCCGGTTTTACCCTTGCCAGCGTTCAGGACGATTCTGGCCCTTACTATTATCCGGGAACCAATGTTGAGGTCAGCAACTGGAGATCGAAAAAAGAATATGAAGGATTAGTCACTCTTCGCAAAGGTATTTATGATTCTATGAACATAGTTACCGTTAAAACCCTGGCTGAAGTTACACCAAAGGTAGGTTACGAATATCTTAAAAAACTTGGTTTTACTACTCTGGTTGAATCCAGAACGGAATCCGACGGCAGGGTGGTATCCGATATAAACCTTCCTATGGCTCTGGGAGGCCTTACGGACGGTGTAACCAACCTGGAACTGACGGCAGCATATGCAGCCATCGCCAATAAAGGGGTATATATTGAACCCATATTCTATACGAAGGTTTTGGATCAAAACGGTAAAGTTCTTCTTGAAAAACAGCCGATAAAAGAACAGGTAATTAAAGAATCAACAGCCTGGCTTCTTACAAATGCCATGGAAGACGTAGTTAAAATCGGAACAGGAACCAATTTAAAACTTAAAGAAATTGATATGCCCATAGCCGGTAAAACCGGGTCGACATCGGATTATAATGATTTGTGGTTTGCCGGTTATTCTCCTTACTATACTGCCACAGTCTGGGCCGGTTTTGACAACAACAAGACCATGGTTGACCGTACCTTTAACAGAGTTATCTGGCGAACCATTATGGAGAGAATCCACATTGAAAAAGGCCTAGAAAAACAAAGCTTTGCTATGCCCAATTCGATAGTTACGGCAAAAATTTGTACAAAATCCGGTAAGCTGGCGGTAGAGGGCTTATGTGATCACTATTTGGGAGGAAATACGGTCAAAGTGGAATACTTTGCAAAAGGGACCGAACCTACCGAAAAATGTGACGTACATGTAAAAGCTACAATCTGTACCGAATCATCGGCCCTGGCTACCGAATATTGCCCTGCAAGCAAGCAGAAAGAGGCCGTTTATCTTGATAAAACAGAAACCGGCACTACTTATGACACGCCTTACATCCTTCCTAAGGAAACATGTCATATTCATACCGGTAACTATTATGAAGATGAACCGCCTTTTGCCCCTAACGATGATTATGATTACTATTACAATGAATTCTACTTTGAAGATGATTTTGACGATTTTAATACGAACAATAGGTAGTTTATCCGATTTTTTATAAATCGGTTGCCCCAAACTTAAATTCTTAGACCAGTTTATAGACACATAAAAAACACATAGTGTACATCTTCCGACTGTCTATAAAGGAATAAATAGTACACTATGTGTTTTTAATTTATTTAAATTTAAATAGAACACCTGCTGCTATTATTCTTAGTTATAAACAGACCATTGATTCGGCAGGTGTTTGTTTTATATATTTTTATAAGTGAACTGTTAAAATGCCGCAGTTATTTTAATCCTGTAAGGTTATCGGTTTAAAGATTATGATTTCATCTTCGGATTAAAGAACCAGGAAGCAATATATGAAAAAATTAATGCCGCAGATATTCCGACTGCCGAGGCGGTAAAGCCCCCTTTAAAAATTCCGATAAATCCTTCCTGATCCACTGCTTTTTTTATACCCTTAAAAAGGGCATTTCCAAAGCCGGTCAAAGGAACATTGGCTCCGGCCCCTGCCCATTGTGAAAAAGGTTCATATATACCAATAGCTCCAAGAACAGTCCCCAAACAGACCAATATAACCATTACCCTTCCCGGCATCAGCTTGGTTTTATCAAGTAATATTTGAGTAAGTGCACATATGCCCCCACCGACCAAAAAAGCAATAACATAATCCATTATAAATCTACTCCTTTCTTTGGTTACCTTGCCTCTACCATAACCGCATGAGCAATACATGGTATCGTATTTCCCTCATTAAAGCTGACCTGAGAAAGCAGGGCTCCGGTCGGGATAAACAACACTCTTCTCCAATTTCTTTCCCTTAACTGCTTTAATATATAAGCTGCAAATGTTATGGCAGAACAGCCGCATCCGCTTCCGCCGGCATGGGTATCCTGGGATTCCTGATCAAATATTTCTATACCGCAGTCCATATGTTGTTTTGTAATGTCGTATCCTACTTCTTTCAGCAGTTCAAGCAGTATATTCTTTCCCACATAGCCCAAATCTCCGGTAATTATCTTATCATAATAATACGGTTTAATATCAAAATCCTCAAAGTTTTGCTTTATGGTATCAAAAGCAGCGGGAGCCATCGCGGCACCCATATTCATAGAATCCTTTATTCCGTAATCCACAATTTTTCCTGTTGTAAATCCGGTGATAACGATATCTGGTTCCCCTGCATTCTTTTTAGGATCCTTTTGATTTGATATAATAACGGCTCCGGACCCGGTGACTGTCCAGGATGCGGAAAAGGGCCGTTGATTGCCGTAATCCAGAGGGAATCTGAACTGTTTTTCCGCCCCGGCAAAATGGCTTGATGTAATGGCCATGACTTTTTGTGCATATCCGCCCTCTACTAGCGTGGAGCCTATTATCATAGCCTCACCCATGGTAGAACATGCCCCGAATACCCCGAATACCGGTATGCCAAGTTCTGCAATCCCAAAGGATGTAGCTATAAGCTGACCAAGTAGGTCCCCGCCTATCACTTACCTGATATCGGTATTTTTTAATCCTGCTTTTGATAGAACAAGCTGTGCCGCCATTTTCATCAGTTCACTTTCAGCCGCCTCCCAATTTTCCTTGCCGACCATCGGGTCCTCGACTATTTGGTCAAACAAAGGCCCAAGCGGTCCTTCCCCCTCTTTTTTTCCTGCTATGGAAGATGCGGCAATAATATACGGAGGATTCTTGAAAGCAACACTTTGCTTTCCCACAATCTTACTTACATCTGTTCCGTTGCCTGTATTTGCTTCCTGTATATTGCCACCTAGATTCTCAGCCATTTTCCCAACTCCCATCCATACTTGCTTACTTTTCCCTTTTGCTTAAATTTATTTATACAACTCCAATCTGTTTCAAAATATAATAGATTAATCCAAGTACCCAGGATGAAAATATTCCGTATAAAATAACAGGCCCTGCAATTGTAAATACTTTGCATCCGATACCGAATACCTGTCCCTCTTTCTTATATTCAACCGCAGGAGCGGCTACAGAATTGGCAAATCCGGTAATCGGAACCAGAGTACCGGCTCCCCCAAATTTAGCCAGCTTCTGGTACAAACCGACTCCGGTCAGAAAAACAGACAAGAAAACAAGGCAAATGGTAGTATATGCCTTTGCCAATTCTATATCTCCTGACCTTCTTAAAAAGAAATTAGTAAATCCTTGTCCGATAACGCAAATAAAACCTCCTACTATATACGCCGCTACACAGTTTTTTACCGTGCTGAATGTCGGTGTAACCTGCTTTACATATTGGTTATATTTTTCATCTCTTATCGTCTTGTCCTTTTCCCGTATTATATCGGAAATTGTATTTTTCTCCTTTTCCACTAAAGCCACCTCCCTGAAAATATGTTCAGTATGTTCAGCACTCCTGCACAATTTTTAAATCTACCAGTGTTCCGTCAATGTCTCTTTTCTTTTCTCCCGTAAGAATACCTACGCATAATACAATAGCAACTGCAGCAATAATCAGCAGGGTTGCCACTACAATAAATTTGCGTTTTCTTAACATAAAATATCCCTCCAAGTCAACGGTTTTCAACCGTGCATTATTAAAATAAAATCCACAAGAATTTTCTGCCCTAATTCTGAGCATATTTTTATACCAGGAAATTTAAAGGTTTCATCTCATATAAAAAAGCATCAGTTTATTTATCCTGATGCCTTCTGTTTACTTTTACCTATATTATTATGTGTTTTTAGAAAATTACTATACTGGAAAATCCATGCATTTAAGCTCCCAGCTTATCTTTTAGTATTTTCAAAATTCTTTTTTCCATTCTGGAAACCTGAACCTGTGAAATACCAAGTTGCTTTGCTATATCGGTCTGAGTTCTATCATTAAAATATCTAAGCTTGATTATTTCCTGCTCCCTTTTATCCAGGGAAGCAATAACTTCTCTTAATGCAAGCTTATCTATCATATTTTCGCTTTCATCTTTTGATTGGGCCAATTTATCTATCAGATATATCGGGCTTCCGTCACTTTGGTAAATGGTTTTATATAGTGATTCAATTTCGGCTCCTGTTTCAAGAGCCATCAAAATTTCATCTTTTGGGATTTTTAATTCTTCTTCTATCTCTTCTATAGTTGGTTCTTTACCGTAGGTATTGCTGTATTTTTCTCTGAACGATCTTATTTTAGCGGCATTTTCCTTAAGTGACCTGCTTACCTTAATCATACCGTCGTCCCGTAAAAACCGCTTTATCTCTCCGGTTATCATAGGAACAGCATAAGTAGAAAATTTTACATCATATGAACAATCAAACTTGTCAATTGCTTTTATCAATCCGATACTGCCTATCTGAAACAAATCTTCCATTTCATAACCTCGGTTAGCAAACCTTCTGACAATACTCCATACCAATCCGACATTTTCGGCCACAACCCTGTCCCGGGCTTCTTTATCGCCTTCCTTACATCTTTTAATCAATTCCAGCGTATCCACATTAAACCCCACTCCCTTCGGTTATGCTTAGGCCTAATTATCCGGTCTGTTATGTATACTCTTTTATAGCTTCTTTACCGATTGTCTTTCTCATCCTCACTAAAGTACCTTCTCCGACTACAGATTCCACCTCAAGTTCATCCATAAAAGCTTCCATAAATGAAAATCCCATTCCCGATCTTTCCAAATCAGGCCTGGTTGTATATAACGGCTCCATGGCCTTATTTATATCTTCAATACCCACTCCGTTATCTTCCACTTCAACAGTTATTTCATTTCCCGAAATGAAACATCTCATGGTAATAATACCGATTTTGTCAGGATAACCATGGATTATGCAGTTAGTAACAGCTTCCGAAACGGCTGTTTTTATATCTGCAAGCTCTTCTAAAGTTGGATCCATAGTTGCTGCAAAAGCCGCAACCACAGTTCTTGCAAAACTTTCATTTTGTGACCTGCTTTCAAACTCCAATACCATCCGATTAGTATTATCCATAAATACTTATTCCCCTTTCCTAATTCCTTCTATCTATTTTAAATTCTGCAATGCCGTTTCTACCGTATCATACTTTTCTATTATTTTATAAAGGCCGGAAAGCCTCATAATCCGGTCAATAGCAGAACTTACATTGGCCACGGCTATTTTCCCCCCAAGGAAAACCAACTTTTTATATCTCCCCATAATAACACCTATACCTGCACTGTCCATAAAATCGGTTCCCGAAAAATCGAATATAATATGCTTTATATGATTTCTGTCTATCAGCTTATCCGATTGCTCCCTGATTTTAACCGCATTGTGGTGGTCCAATTCATCATTCAGTCTGATAATCAGGCATCTTTGGTAGATTTCATAGGTTGTCCCCTCCTTTCCCAGCCTTACGTCCGGTTTATAATACCTTTTGCTGTCCTGCATCAGAGCTTAACCTCCATTCTGTTATATATAGTTATATTTTTACATATTATTCCAGTCTTAGTCAAGTTAAAAATGATTATTAGGTATAACAAACTCAAGAAGCAAGGTATAACACTAACACTCTGTTCTAAATCTGTTTAAAAAATATGCCGTTATTTATGCTTCACATTAGGATGTGTAAATCCGTCTGCAACAGCATAAATAACGGCATATGTTTATTAATAGGCTAAAACCTGCAAAGTAATTTAATAAAATTTAGTCATACCTTTATCCAGCAAGCAATTTTCAGAGGTTTCTTCTTTTGAAATTTTTTATGTAATCAAAATATTATTCAGGCAAACTTTCAAGAAATTCTGCTGCATTCTGATATCTTCTGGAATCGGAAAAATCATTAACTATCATTTCATAATAAGTCCGGGCACTCTCATAATCCTCAAGCCTATGATATGACCTGGCGATAAAATAAATGGCATCTACATTAGTCTGGTCATAATTGTAGGCCAAAAACAGTTCGTCCAATGCTTCTTCATATTTATAGTTACTGTACAATTTATGTCCTTTGTCATAATGTATTTTTGATACAATCGGGAAAATTTCCTGCTTTAGCCGGTCTATAAGCTGAAGGGATTGTTCGGATTCATATTTGCCGGCATCTATGTTTCTTAAAATCTCGGCTATTTGTGTGTAATCCCTGTCTCTTTCCCTTTTTTTAAGCTCGTCCATATATAGGGAAGCAGCTTCAAATAAAGGATCATATAGTCTGGGATTTACTTCGGGTATTTCAATTCCGTCAAGTTTAGCCTGCAGGTCATTAATCTTCTTATTCAACTCAGCGTTTTCTTCCTGCAGTTTTGCAATGGCTGCCTCTTTTTCTTCCAACGCAGCCAGCCCTGCACTGTAATCTACATAATCCTGGTTGTTATCAGCTACGTTATTTCTTTTTATTGAAGGAACAATCAGGAATGCGGTTACGGCTATGCCTATCAATACCCCAATAATC
This sequence comes from uncultured Herbinix sp., assembly GCA_964538605.1. Classification (GTDB taxonomy): domain Bacteria; phylum Bacillota; class Clostridia; order Lachnospirales; family Lachnospiraceae; genus Mobilitalea. Next base: position 11,586 of record CAZIHC010000003.1, read on the forward strand.
AAATTAACAAACGCCATAATATTGGGCTTATCTTCTCTGTAAGAAGATACCGGCATAATGGTGGAACTGTCATGATTTGGAGAAGCATCCCCATCCTGCCCTGTGGCAGGCTTTTGCTCCAGCTCCCTCATATATCTTAAGGTTGTGGTATTGGATACATCTATTTTAGATGCCCGCAGTAAACATTTTCTTGCTTTTTCAATCTCACCATTTTTTAAATATAATAAAGAAAGCAGATGATAAGCTCTTATAAAATGGGGATTTAACTGAAGAACTCTCTTTAATTGAATAATGGCGAGATCATCACTTCCCTGTTTGGCAAATGTCAGCGCATTATTATACCGTTTTATAGCCTGATTTAGGGCATCCAGTCTTGTGGGATTTTCCTGCACGGCATTAATATATTTATCTGCATCATTATCATCCGGTTTAAAATGCCTGCTGATTACCCATTCAGTAAGTGCGGCTACCGTTTCTCCCATCTCAAAATATACCAGTCCCAGCAGGTTTCTGGCATAAGTATTCTTTTTATTTAATTCCAAACTCTTTCTTAAAGCAATAACCGCTCCGGATAAATCTCTTACTTTTGCTTTTTCAAGCCCCAAATTATAGTACATATTGGAAGCTCTGAAAATCTTTTTGTATAAAGTTAAATCCTGCCCGCAACGGTCGCAGCGATTTCTCTTTTCAGAAACCTTGCCTTGGCAATTCGGACAAACCATAAAAATCCCCACCTAACTTCACTTATCAAAATGAATTGTTTTCTTTTTCTTTTAGTAACGCTTTTAAAATGTCAGAGATATCCGTTAAATCATTGTTGTTAATCAAATCTTCCGCTTGTTCAATTTCAGGACTTGGTTGAAATTTTTCGATTTCTTCTTCAAAATTAATCATAATCATTTCTCCTTATCTTATAATGATGATTATAGGAATATCTCAATAATTTCTATATTCTAACTATCATCATACTCATTATAATTCTAAAAATCAAGTGTTTATACTATTATATAGCAATTTTTCTAAAATTTTTCATTCCGTCAAAATGCCGGGTTAAAATAAAAGCCGTAAATTTAAACCCTTGATACTTGACTAACCGGTCAAATAGTTTACAATTAAAGTACTTAATACTTAGTCTTTATTATATACATGTAAAGCAGGGAACATAATATTAATAATATATAATCTAAAATTGCTATTCCGGGAGTACTTTGCTGTTGCACCGGATATACCTTCTATTGATAAAGGCAGAGGTAGTATTTATGATAAAAACAACCTTTAAAGTAATTGAAATGTTCTTAAAAAAAATAAAAGATGATCATATATCTGCCTTCTCGGCCCAGGCAGCATTTTTTATCATCATATCTTTCTTTCCTTTTATTATGTTTTTATTAAGTATTGTTCCGTTTTTTAATATTCAGGAAAGTACAATTCTGAAGATTTTTACACAGGTTTTTCCTAAAGCTTTTAACTCATTAATTGTTCGGGTTATAACTGAAATTTATGACCTCACCAATTCAGGAACGGTAATTTCCCTTACCGCACTTACTGCCCTCTGGTCGGCAGGAAAAGGCTTTCTTGCAATAATGAAAGGCTTAAATTCCGTATATGAGATTCAGGAAACCAGGCATTCTATATTTTTAAGAATAGTTTCAACCCTGTATACCCTTATTTTTGCATTCATGATAATCATAAGCATGACAATTTTTGTATTCGGAAACAGATTATACCTTTGGATAACCCAACGGTTCAATGTTTTGCAAGATTTGGCCCTGGTAATTATAAGTATACGTACAATGGTTGGTCTGATTGCCCTGTTTATTTTCTTCTTAATAATATATAAGTTTGTACCAAACAGGAAAACCAATCTGTCCAAAGAAGTCCCGGGAGCTTTTGTCTGCGCTGCCGGATGGATGGGTTATTCCTATGCGTTCTCATACTATATTGACCACTACTCCAACTATTCATCCATGTACGGCAGCCTTACAGCAATTGTCCTGTTTATGCTCTGGATGTATTTTTGCATGTACATCCTATTTTTAGGTGCAGAAATCAATATACTCCTTCAAAACAAAAATTTAATCGATAAATTAAAACAGCTTTATAAAAATGAAATCCATTACAGGAACTCACGCCCAGAGCGGGGTGGGCAATAAAGATAAAGGATTTATATTCAACCAAAAATCACGAATTTTTGTTGAATATAAATCCTGTCATATATATCTTCTTATTCATAAATAAAACCTATATCCGTTCCTCTGTAAAAATACGAAATTATCTCATCATATTTTTTCCCTGCATCAGCCAATGATTTAACACCATTCTGACTTAAACCTACACCGTGGCCATATCCTCCTCCGGTAAGGGTTATACTCTTTAGTTTTCCGTTTTCTTTATTCTGTTCTATAAAGAAAAAGGCACTAGGAAGCAAAGACAGATTGTTTATGCCCTTTTCGTCCTGGCGGTAAACCGTGGCATTAACCGGAGCCAGCAGGGCTCTTATATTGTATTCGGTCTGTACCTTAATTGTCCTTTCGGTTCCCTGTATAATAAGCTCATAAATAATTCCACCGGTTCCCCTCTTTGCCACAGATATATCGACAATTTCCCCAACTGTTTCTACCGGCATACTTTCATATACTGCATTTTTATCCGTGTGCTTATCAGAAACGAGGGTTTTTATAAATTCAGGATTTGCCTTGTACCTTTTTATAAGCTTTTCGTTTATATTATTCTTTAAATCCTGTGCATTTATAGTAACCTGCCACCTGTACCAGCCAAAACCGCTGTCATAGGTATTGTAATCTTTATCAAGTATAAAAGTCCTGAAATTTTCTTCCTTGGTCAAATCACTGTAGATATTGGTTTTCTGATTTGATATGACATTCTCACTTTCATCTTCTGCGGAAAGCAGCCTTCCTTTCAGGAAGGGCAAATCTTTTCCGTTAGGCCATACATATTCCACATCGGTTGTATGTCCGCAGGATGTAGAAAAATAGTATGCCGCAACCACATCTCCTTTGTATTCTACGACTTTCCCGTAAGTTTCCTTGACGGCAAGAATAGATTCTTCATTTTCCTCTATATTATTGTATACCTGATAAGCCACGCTGTCGTCCACATGTGCCCCATATGCACTTAAGCTGTTTGCCAAAAGATGGCGGTATGCATAGCTTCGGGCGCAAACCGCCTGTACTTTTAACGGTTCCAGGCCGTAGTATGTAGGCATCTCGCTGGGTATTACCGCATACAGATATTCCTCCAGAGGCAATTCATTTACTATCAGAAGCCCTTTGTCTTCCTGTGTTATTTCTAATCTTCCCCTGTATTTGGGATTACCTGTGGACCGCTCGACTGATAACAGCTTAATCTTGCCTTCATCCGAAACAGGCTCTATTATTACCCTCCCCAAAGACAGCATCTTGTCTCCGGGCTGCAAAGTCAAAGTTTCGGAAGAACTATATCGGGTTTCGCTTTCCCCTACTCTGACCACATAATCGGATGTTGCCCCTATTTCAACAATACTGTGATATATATCTTTATACCCCGTAGTATGAAGAAGCACCCTGATTCTTTCGGCTTTTATACTTTCCTTGATAAGTGCAGCGCTGATTTTACCTCCGGATACTACAAAATCCGTGGTATCATATCCGACCAGAATGCCGCTTGTCTGCTCCATCGACAGTTCGCCGTAAACTTTATATATTTTATAATCTTCATCCAACGGGATTTTTCCGTATCCTTCAATTTCTATAAAATCTTCGCCTGACAGCAGTACTTTTCCTGTTATAATATCGGGCTTGATACTGATGCCGACTATTTTTTCATTTTCAATAACAATATCACCGACTACCTTTTCTATATCCTGGGATAGTTTAAACTGAGCCTGGAATTCTTTATGTACTCCGTTTATAAAAGTATCAACTTTAAGGTCCTTTCCCTGTTTAATCCAGACATTACTGATTGTAATTTTATCGGTATATATATTTCTTATAAATATTATTTCATTTTTACAGGTCAAAACTTCTATTCCTTTATTATTAAAACGCCTGAGTACATCTTCACCAGTTAGCCTGTCATAAGGCCTGTCTGTTTCGGGATCAAAAAACTTCCCGTAATCCCTGGCATTCAGGTAAAAATATTTTCCCCGGTCGGTAACTATTCTGTCTTTGCCGTCCTCTGAGATTTCCCTGTTCAGGACAAAAAGAATCTCGTCCTTAACAATTTTTTCATCCTCAGGAAGCAAATCAAGAAGGGCTTTATACACTTCCAAAAATTGAGGTATCAGCATTTCGCTGTCAGCCTTCAAAAAATCAAAAGAAAGGGCTGCATACACCCCTTGCAGTACAGGCTTTTTGGTTATCAGCTTATCAATTAAAAACTTGCACTCCCCAAGCGTTAAAGCCTCTTTGGGGGATACGGTTATATTTTCGTCTATGAGGCCCATTTTCCAAACGGCATTAACGTAACTGTCATACCAGTCAGACATATCTTTATCGGCATAAATTATCCCCATTGGCAGGGATTCTCTTTTTGCTTTGTCATATTCAAGATAGCTTAAAAGGCGGTAAACTTCCGCCCTTGAAATAACGTTTTCTGCCAGAACATTATCTTCCGGCTTATCATCCTTATCCGATAAAATTCGTCTGATGATATTGGCCGTTAACACCATTATTATGATTATAAAACATACACCTATTATTATAAGCTTTTTCTTTACATTCATAAATATTCCCCCTTCGGGCCCAGAAGCAAACTTACCGGCCCGTAACCTGAAATTACCGGCGCAGATTGTTTTCCCATATGCTAATATATTATATCAGCGGACAGAATATTCGTACAAGTTGTATCTTTGCTTCCCAATCCATTAAAATCTTTTCTCTTTACTCAGATGTTAAAGATAAGGCTATACCTCTAAAAAGAATATGCCCCTACTCCCAAAAATAAATTTCATACAATTTTATTTTGAATAAAAGCCTTCACTGGAATAAACCAGGAAGGCCTAAATATAAATTTACATCTGTAGTTCATTATTTTTGCCGCAACCTTATCTTAAAACCGGTCCTGACAATCCGGTTATTCATATGTCTTCCTGTGATAACACCGGACCAAATTGCCACTGTTTTCTTCAATCTCACCGTAGAATTCCCATCCGCAGCGTTCATACAGGCCGGTATGGTCTGTTATAAGATATACGTCAGTTATTCCATGCTCATATAAGTCTTTGCATGCACTGTCCATAAGCCTGCGGGCTATACCTTGACGGCGGTATTCTTCTTTCACATAAACTGCACATATATTCGGCTTTAAATCGGGACGCTTATGAAAATCATTCTCTATTACTCCAATCCCGGCTATAATTTCATCATCCTTTTGAACAATATACCACTCAGGTATACCCTCTTTTGTGTTCAGACTTTCGTTCATGCTGTCAAGGTAGGCTTGTTTTGGTACTCTCCATATACTGTGAAAAAAATCCGCCGCCTTGTCAAACAGTTCAGGGTGCAAGCTTAATTTAATTATGTTCATTGTTTATCCTCCCTTGTTCGGGTTAAATTCTTATACTTTGTTAAACTTATAATATCATAGGGAGGATGTTGTGGCAAATTATTTAAATAATACAGAGCTGTTTATAAACCTTTTACCGACCTTGGAGGCTTATAAAACAGCTCTGTTAAACGTTAACTGAAAATTTATTCTAAAATTCAAACACGCCTAATCGGCTTTAAATAAATGCAATTTCTTATACCGATTAATCCTCGGATTTTTTAAATTCCCGTATGGCTTTTATAATTGCATCAATTTTTCTTTTATCGGCGGTAAAGCGGATGGGATAACCGGTATCTACAAGGTAAAAGCTTTCATCATAAGGATAATATTTGCTTGTATATGTTTCACCGGTATCTTTATAGCGATAAGTCATGGTAAGCACAGGCTGCAGGCCTTCTACCGATACCTCTTCTTTAAGCTGGGTATCATATTTTGCTCCGATCATAACCTGGTATACGTCCTTAAATACGTCCTCTTCCGCTTCTTTGCCGTTATAGTAATAAGTTGCTACGGTTTCTTCGTTGCCTTCTTCGTCTGTGGTAACTTCCCGCTTAATTTCCATTGTGTAAGGTTTTCCGGAGATATCAATGTCTATACGGTCAATATTTTCAATGTTATGAATGCTTACAAACGAACTCATCAGGTTAAAAACATCTATTTCAAGCATAGCATCAACATAGCTTGGAGTCATGGTGTAGACCGCATTGTCCCCGTCTTTCCTTACATAATAATTTCCTTTATCGTCCTTTTTGCCGACATGTAATTTAAAGCTCTTTTCCTCCCTGACAGTTTTTTTGGTGATTTCTTCACCCGTATCAGGATCTTTCTCGGGCTTTTCAAGCTCTTCTTCGCGTTCTTCATAATACTCTACAAATATGGTAGCTAAAGGCTCATCCAGGCCATATTCGGAGAAATCGCTTGCTTTATAATCTACACAGCTTAAGAAGTAAAAATTGCTAAAATCATCAAGCAGCTCGGATACTTTGGAGCTGTCTGCGGCATAAGGCTCCTCATAAGGTTTGAGTATAGCCCAGGACAATAGAGGTGTACCTGCCACATGATACTCCGAATCAGGATCATAGAGAAGTTCAAAATCTTCCCCGTCCTTTTTTGTGACCTCTATATGATATATATTGTTTGATGTTATGGTAGGCCCGTTTTCTACCTGAGTCATATTGACGTCGCTATATGACAAATTGGTTGCATATATAGTAGGCAGTATAAATACTGTATCATTGCCCTCCAGTTTGGCATAATACCCACTCCCGCCGGTAACCTCGTTTCCGATTAAAAGATAAATGCTTTTTCCGTCGGACTGGGTTGCTTTTATGGACGCAAAAGGATTAGTAAGCCCATACTGTCCAAGGTCATCGGGATTTTCGGTGACAATCCTGTCAGCTTTGATCTCATCAATAAGATTTATCATGTTTTGAATATAATTTTGCCTTATAGGCCTCTCCTTATCGTCCACATATACCCATGTATCATTTTCCTTAATAAATGTCATGTCCGCATTCTCATTTTTATAATGAATAGTATCTATAAGCTCAGGATCCATTGTTGCCATGATAAGAGAGGTATCTTCATCACTTGTTTCATCGTTTTTGCCGAATTTATCCCTGTTCAGATACCATATATAAAAACCCGTCAAAATCACTAATATCCCTATAAGGGATATCAGTGTTATCCGGTTCTTCTTTTTTCTTTTTGACATTAGCGCTTCCTCCTCCTAACTACGACTACTATACCTGAAGCTAGGATAATTACAGGCAGCACTATTACTATGACGGCAGCCCATATCATAGCGGATTTCTGTGTAATATTCAGATACTCAGGATACAGATATCTGGCCCTTACAGATATGGTATCCATTTCTCCTACAAGATCCGACATTGTGCCGACAAGCAAATAGAAGTTCCCAAAGTCACTGATCATATTATCGTCAAATATCATCTCTGATGTGTATAAAACCAGTTTTGAAGTAACTCCCTCATAGCTGTCGCTGGAAACAACACCTATATAGAAAGGTCCGTCAATATCTCCGTCCTCTTTCATGAGAGTCTGAGGATTTAGGTCGACTTTTGAGTATGCCGAATCGGAAGTTTTTAATAACGGCTCAATGGTTAGAGAGCTTCTTACATTATCCATAACGGTTATGCCTGATGATTTGGGTGTAACCACAATACGGTTGCTTTTTGATAAGGTATTTGTAATGTCATGTTCCAATACCTCAGGCACAATGTAGCGGGGATATAAAGGAACATATCTGTCGGCGTCCGCTTCACATATGATTCCTTTTTCAATTTGTATACCATAGTAATTAATTAATGAGTTCAGGTTTGCAAAATCCTGGGCCTGATAGTCCATTACTATAACTGCCTTGCCCCCTGCTGCCATATACTGCTTGATCATATCAATTTCCGAATCGGAGAAATCTATCTTAGGGCTGTTGATTATCAGCACGTCGCAATCATCCGGTATCTTTTCCAGAGTCAGGGTCTGAAGAGACTGAATTTCAATATTCATCCTGTCTAAAGTATCTTTAAACAGTTCACCTATTTCATATTCTTCATGGCCAACCGTATAGTAAACTACAGGAAAATCAGGATTTGTGACATATTGAATGGCTGATATAAGTTTGCCTTCTACATCCACACCGACCGTATAATATTGAAAGCTTTGGTAGCTGAACTCCTGTACAAGCATCTCATTATAGTCCACATATTTTGCCTTGCCTGTGCGGTTATTTACTACCAAAAAGCTGCCAACGGTAACCTCATTATCCACATACTGCTGGGCAAAAGCAGGATATTGCACCGGATCTTTTTGCACCAGGGTAATCTTGTCGGAAAGACTGTCGAATTTCTCGGCAATCTTTTGGAAAATCGGAGCTTCATTGCCCGCTTCAACCAAATAGTAAATTGTTATGTCATCTTCCATACTCTTTATGTATTCCTTGGTTTCATCGGTTAAGGTGTACAGCTTATTGTTGCTTAAGTCAATCTTTAAGTCAAATTCTGATATTATTAGGTTTATAAGAAGGATCAAAACTATAACTACCGCAGATATTACAGATACATAAGCTCCGCTTTTAAATTTTCTTCCGGTAAAGGAAGCCTTTATCTGCTCAATAATGTTTTTTGACTTTTGCTTATTGTTATCGCTCATTGCTTCCTCCTCCATCCCTAGCTCCATCTCTTTTTCTTAATAACCTGAACTGACAGGAACAAGAATAATACAATTATACTTAGGTAATAAATTATATCCGACAAATCAAATATACCCATATAAAAATTATAGAAACGGGCATTTGCCGAAAGCCAACTAAATACCTTTACAACAGAACCTTCAAGGAGAGCAGGTTTAGAAAGATAAATGGCAAGTAAGATTCCCTCTCCTACAACTGCTGTTCCGGCAGAAACAGTCAGGTTATGCATCATAAGCCAGAGTATAAAACAGATTATAAGAATCAATACGGTGAAGAAGATAAATGCCGATTTACTGCCGGTAGAAATACTTTTGGCTATATTGTCCATAAATAAAGTGATGAAGAATACTATAAAAGTAATTACAGCCGCAACAACCTGGCTTTCCGTAAGGGAAGAAAGATACAAGCCCATTGCCAGATAAGCTCCGCCCAGCAAAAGAAAACCGAATAAACTGGCATAAGCCGAAGCGTACGGAACTTCCCCGAACCTTGACATAATCAGGGGATATGTACTGATTACTGCAACAACCATAAACAATATGGTAAATACTGCAAAAAACTTACCCAAAACAATATCTGCAGCCGTAACCGGCGATGTCAAAAGAAGCTGATCGGTTTTCTGCCTGTTTTCTTCTGCCATGATCCTCATGGTAAGAAGAGGTACGAGAAGAACAAAGATAAAGCTTACATTTGCTACCGTATATTCGAAATTGGCTGCTCTGTTTACCAGATTATAAATGTAAAAATAAACTCCGATAATAGCCAAAAACAGCGATATAAATACATACCCTATCATAGACGTAAAATACGAGCGCAATTCTTTTTTATAAATCGCCAGCATTATCACTTACCTCCTCTTTATCCACGGATGATGTCAAATCTTCGGTTTTATCCTCACAAGATTCCTGTTTATCCTCATTTATGAAAGCATCATCCTGAGTAACCTTAATAAAGATATCTTCCAGACTCATACGTATGGACTGCATCTCTAAGATAGGGGTATTGTTTTTGCTCATGCTGTAAAAGACTTCTTCTCTGATATCATCGTCTTCTTTGCAATATACGGTAAGACTGACTGTTCCCTCTTCGATGCTTTCTTTTTCTTCTATCTTGGTTATTCTGTTTATCTTTTTAAGTTCGTTAAGTATATCGGTTTTATTTCCGCGAATAACCAGATTCAGTCCTCCGGTAGACCCGAAATGCAGGCTTAAGTTTTCCGGTTTGTCCTGTAATATTAATCTTCCTTTGTCAATTATCATGACACTGTCACAAACCGCATTTACTTCCTGCATTATATGGGAACTTAAAATTACCGTATGATTTTTGCTAAGTTCACGTATCAAATCTCTTATTTCAATAATCTGCTTAGGATCAAGGCCGACTGTCGGTTCGTCCAGTATGATTACTTCAGGATACCCCATAATGGCCTGGGCAAGTCCTACCCTTTGCTTGTAACCTTTTGACAAATGTTTAATCAGACGGTTTCTCATGTCTGCTATCTTTGTAGCTTCCATGACATCATTCACCATCTGTTTTCTTGCAGATTTTTTAACTTTCTTGATATCTGCCACAAAGTTAAGGTATTCCCAAACTGTTAGATCAGGATATAAAGGTGGGAATTCCGGAAGGTATCCTATCATTTTCTTGACTTCTTCCGGCTCTTCAAAAACATCAAGGCCGTTTACAGTTACTGTTCCTTCCGTCGCAGATATATAACCTGTAATAATATTCATAGTAGTGGTTTTTCCCGCCCCGTTCGGGCCGAGAAAGCCTAAAATCTGCCCTCTGTTAACGGTAAACGACAAATCGTTCACAGCGGTATGGTTCCCATAACGCTTAACCAGATTTTTTACCTCAATCAAAACAGTCTCCTCCCTTGCAAATATGTATATGTTCCATCCTGTATAATACAATAAGAATACGAAAAAAATGTGAACAAATATACAATATGACATTATTTTATCATTATCTGTGTACCAAATAATATAGAATAACCAAAATAATAAATCCGTACATTAAAAAAACCCTAAAATCACCGGTCAAGTGTTTTAGGGTCCAATTTTACTCTTTTTAATTATCCTATTACATCATTCATAGTGTACATTCCGGCCGGTTTGCCATTCAAAAATTTTGCTGCCTGTATGGCCCCTTTGGCAAAAATCGCTTTGGAATATGCCGTATGTTTTATCTCTATAACCTCGTCGCTTCCCGCAAATATTATTTCATGTTCGCCGACAATAGTTCCGCCGCGGACAGCCGAAATCCCTATTTCATTTTTCTGCCTTGGAGCCCGGATATCGGTACGGTCATAGACATACTCATAAGAATTGCTTAAAGCATCATTTATGGCATCCGCTAAAGCAAGGGCTGTTCCTGAAGGGGCATCTACTTTCTTATTATGATGCTTTTCTACAATTTCAATATCAAAACCTGATGCAGCAAGAACCCTTGCGGCTTCTTTGACCAACTTGGTAATCAGGTTAATGCCCATGGACATATTCGCCGACCTGAGTACAGGAATTAATCTTGAAGCTTCTTCTATCAGCTCCTGGTCTTTTTTTGTATATCCCGTGGTACATAGTACTATACCGATTTCCCGGTCTATGGCAAAATCCAGCATATCCCTGACATTCACTGGTGAGGAAAAATCAATTATGACATCTGCCTTTACATTGCATTGTGCAAAGCTTTGAAACACCGGATAGGTATTTTGCATATCCGTTGACAAATCAATCCCTGCTACAATGGCGGCGTTTTCATCTTCGTTTACCAACTGAGTAACTACCCGGCCCATTTTGCCGTTGCATCCTCGTAAAATGATATTTGTCATATGCTTCCTCCAATCGTATTTTTAACGATATTTATGCTACCGTTTTTATATTGCAATTATTCATTTCCTTCTTAAGTCTTTCCTGGTTTGCAGGTTCCATTTCGGTTAAAGGCATACGGGGTTTTCCTACATTAAATCCCATCAGGTTAAGAGCTGCCTTTACCGGTATAGGATTAACTTCACAGAATAAGGCATTTATTAAAGGAAGATATTTGAGCTGAAGATTGCGGCTTGTAATTATATCGCCTTCCAAGTATTTCATAACCATATCATGGGTATCTCTGGGAGCTATATTTGACAATACGGAGATTACACCTATACCGCCCAGGGACAGAATAGGAACAACCATCTCGTCATTTCCGGAATACATATCTATATTTCCGTCAGTCAAATTCATTATTTCTGCCACCTGTGCAATATTGCCGCTGGCTTCTTTGATTCCTACAATATTGTCCACGTTCTTTACCAGAGTTGCTACCGTCTTAGGCAGAATATTACAGCCGGTTCTTCCCGGTACGTTATAAAGTATAATAGGAATCGACACCTTTTTTGCCACTGCCGTAAAATGTTCTATAAGCCCGTTTTGTGTTGCCTTGTTATAATACGGTGTAACAAGCAGAAGTCCGTCTGCCCCGTGTTTTTCTGCTTCGGTTGACAG
>CAZIHC010000004.1:0-22798 GCA_964538605.1 uncultured Herbinix sp.
ACACATCTTTGGTGATCTCTGCCTATCTATTTCCTACAGTAAAGTTACGCTATCAGTCTAAAGCTTATACTTGACAAGGCATAATAACTATGATATTTTAATAAAAGATACAAGTGATACGAAAAATTTAAGTAAATTACAAGATTTAAATAAGGTTATCAATTGTATATGTAAATTGTTTTGTTCGGATATACATGAGACAATGAAGTCGTCGGTATAGACGACTTTTTTAGTACCGGACATGTAAGTCCAGGAAGGACAAATGTAAAAAGAGGAAATACAAAGTAAAAACAGTAAATGTAATGTAAGAACAGGAAATAAAATGAAGAAGTATTACAAAGATTACAGACTTGTATCAAAAGAGCAGCCTGACGGCAAAGTAAAGCAAGTGGCGGAATATATAGGCAAATATTATATATGCCAACTTGATGAAAATAAGCTCAATAAGTTTAAATTACACTTTTTTGCTTTAGTGCTTTGCAGTGGTGCCACTGCAATAGGAGTCGGATTTATTAACAATCCCGGCAGCAGAATTATATATGTGGCTTTACCCTATGTGGGGTTATTCCTTCCGATTGTTTTCAGTTTCATGGCTACAGTAAGATTTATAAAGGAAGGAAAAACATTGGAACAGGCAGCATATGATAAATCAAAGAAAAGGATGTACACATCTACCGTATGGCAGATAATACTGAGCAGCATGGCTTTTGTTGGTGATGTAATATTTATTGTAAATGAGAAAGACAAAGGTATTTTAGGAAACGAATGGGCGTTTGCCGTAAGTATGTTGTTTGTTTTGATTATAAATATTATTTTCATCCAATTACAGAAGAAAGTAACCTACCAGGTGAAAGATCCCGATTATAACAGCTGATTATAATGAAGGAAGTCTTTCCCTATTTACATTTTAGGGAGCACACCTGTAAATTATTTAATAGTTATATATTTTAAATATATATATATAAAAATAAAAAGAGGAGGACAAGTTTATGAAAAAAATGAGAAAAATCATTTCTCTTTTGCTGGTGCTTGCTATGGCATTAATGGCATTGTCAGCATGCAGCAAAAAAGAGAAAGACTCTTCCGTTGACAGCAAAACGGAAACTCAGGACAACTCTAACGAGTCTAAAGAAGAAAACAAAGACAGTACAACCGAATCAAGCGGAAATGATACACCGCTGGTTGTAGGATATCTGCCTTTCAGTGAAAAATTTAGTCCGTTCTTTGCCGATACAGGCTATGATCAGGACGTTGTTGACCTTACCGGTGTTCAGTTACTGACAACTGACCGAACCGGCGGTATCGTTTATAATGCTATCGAAGGAGAAACAATACCTTATAACGGAAAAGACTATACATATTATGGTATAGCTAACTTCAAAGTTCATTATGACAAAGAGAAAAACATAACTACCTATGATATCAAAATCAGAGACGATGTTAAATTCAGCGATGGCCATGTAATGGATGCTGATGATATTATTTTCACCTACTACGTATTATCGGATCCTACCTATGACGGATCAGCAACATTATATTCCATACCGATTATTGGTATGCAGAACTATCGTTCAAACAGTACTGTAGCCGATACCGTTACAGATGAATATGTTGCTGAATTATTGGAAAATCCCAGCGAGGAACTTAAGAAGGCTATAGTTGACAACATTATTAGACCTACACTGGAAGAAGAATATGAGTGGGCTGGCAGTCTCTACGGTAATGAAAAATATAAATCCTATACAGATAAATATCCTGTACAGAAAGATTTGTTTGCATACTTCTATAATTTAGATGATAATTATGATTCAACTAAAGTAAGTGATGAAAAACAAGTATTGGAAGACATTATTGCTCAGTATGGTATAGACTATAAGACATTAGCAAGCAAATATATGGATGATGCTAATTACTTTAATTCAAAGGTAAAAGAAATTATTATCGAGCAATTAAAAGCAAGCGGCCAAGGCGAAGATGTTTACAAGATTGACGGTATTGAAAAGATCAGCAATACCGAAATTCGTGTAACAACAAAGGGTTATGACGCAACAGCTATTTATAAGATTGGCGGTATTACAGTAGCTCCTTTACATTACTACGGTGATGAATCTCAATATGATTATGAAAACAATAAATTTGGTTTCCCGAGAGGAGATCTGTCAATTGTAAAATCCAAGACAACCAAGCCTCTGGGTGCCGGTCCTTACAAGTTTATAAAATATGAAAACAAAGTTGTATTCTTAGAGGCAAATGAGTACTACTACAAGGGCGCTCCTAAGATTAAATATGTACAGTTAAAAGAAACAACCGAAGCTGATAAGATAACAGGTATTGAACAAGGTACACTGGATATCACCGATCCTACCGGTAAGAAAGAAGTATTTGAGCAGATTGCCAAGATTAACAGCAACGGTGAATTATCCGGCGATAAGATTATAACAAGCTCAGTTGATAACCTTGGTTACGGTTATATCGGAATTAACGCCGATGCAGTAAGAGTAGGCGACGATTCCGCATCCGAAGCTTCCAAGAATTTGAGAAAAGCTATTGCTACCGTTTTAGCTGTATATCGTGATGTTGCTATAGATACATACTATGGCGATGCCGCATCCGTAATAAACTATCCTATATCAAATACATCCTGGGCAGCACCTCAAAAATCCGATCCGGGTTATGAGATTGCATTTTCCAGAGATGTTAACGGCAATCCTATCTATACACCGGATATGAGTTCTGAAGATAAGTATGCTGCTGCATTACAGGCTGCACTGGGTTACTTTGAAGCTGCAGGTTACACCGTACAGGACGGCAAGTTAGTTGCTGCACCCGCAGGTGCTAAGCTTGAGTATGAGGTAATGATCCCCGGTGACGGTGAAGGTAACCATCCTTCCTTTGCAATATTAACCGATGCTTCCGCAGCATTAAAGACAATCGGTTTCACTCTTACTGTTAACGATTTGACTGATTCAAATATCCTTTGGGACAGACTTGATGCAGGTACCCAGGAAATGTGGTGTGCTGCATGGGGCGCAACAATCGATCCTGATATGTATCAAGTATATCACAGCAGCAATATCGTAGGATTGGGTGGTACAGACAGTAACCACTATCATATCGCAGATCCTGATTTGGATACTTTGATCATGGAAGCAAGAAAGAGCGACGACCAGTCCTACAGAAAATCTGCATATAAGCAATGTCTGGATATCATCATGGATTGGGCTGTTGAAATTCCGGTATATCAGAGACAGAACTGTGTTGTATTTAGTGCTGAGCGTGTAAATCCTGATACAATAACTCCGGATATCACAACCTTCTATGAATGGTTCTATGAAATTGAAAACTTTGAGTTAAGATAATTTTTAACTTAAATTGTTTTTAAATGAAAGATAAGAGTGCCATGATTTTTCATGGCATTTTTATCCTTATGTTTAAAGCTGTGCTAAATTAATTTTATATGTGGGCATAAATATGCAGGCATATAGAATATGCAAGCATATATGGAATAAAGTAATTTGATGGTTCTACTTTTATATTCCATATACCCACATATTTATACCCACATATAAGTGGCATAGATAGAAAAAATTTGGTAATCAGGAGATATAGACATGCGTAAATTTATAGTAAAAAGATTAGCAATAAGTGTTGTGATTCTTTTCTTTGTAGCATTAATTGTATATACAATCATGCGTTGCATGCCGGCTTCTTTCGTAGAGAAAATGGCAAGAGAAAAGGCTTCGCTGCCCGGAGGAAAGTCTTACAAAGAGTGGCTTGAGCAGTTAAATGAAGTTTATCATTTGAATAAATCAATTCCTGAAGGGTTTGCACATTGGCTGAGACAAGCCGTAACCGGTAATTTCGGAGATTCATGGGCATTTAATGTGCCTGTTACTGAGAAGTTCTCGGAAGTTATATGGGATTCTTTTATTTTGGGAGCAATATCGTTCTTTTTTGAGATTTTAATTGCAGTTCCTCTGGGAATTTTGGCGGCCAGAAAACAGTACAGCAGGACGGACTATGCGGTTACGGTTTTTGGCTTGATAGGTATATCATTGCCGTCATTTTTCTTTGCAACTTTATTAAAATATATATTTTCAATTAAATTGGGATGGTTCGATTTATTCGGAATGATCGGCCGTATGTATGAGCATTTGAGTCCGTTCGGAAAATTCCTTGACAGGGCTAACCATTTGGTATTACCGATTGCAACGTTAACTATTGTCAACATCGGTGCACTTATGCGTTATACCAGAACCAATATGCTTGAAGTATTAAACTCTGATTATATCAGGACCGCCAGAGCAAAAGGACTTTCCGAAAGGCGTGTTATTAATTATCATGCATTCCGTAATACATTAATTCCAATAGTTACAATTATAGGCGGAACCCTTCCGGGATTGTTTTCTGGTGCTATGATAACGGAAACATTGTTCCAGATAGAGGGTATCGGTTATACAGCTTACCAGGCGATGACTACCGGAGATATTCCGTTCTCAATGTTTTACTTGGTATTTTTGTCAATGCTGACGCTGCTAGGAAACTTGATTGCAGACATACTCTATGCGGTTGTAGACCCTAGGGTAAGGATTAATTAAGGAGGTGTATGTAAAATGGCTAATAAAGATAAAAACAGACATATCAGCACCTCCACAGCTTTAGACGACGAGCAAAGGGTTAAGGTGCTGTCACCGGGAATGCTGGTAGCCAAGAGATTTTTTAGAAATCGTCTGGCCGTTGCCGGAATAATAATTTTGATAACTATGTTTCTTTTTTCATTTGTAGGTGGTTTAATAACACCTTACGATGAAACACAAGTATTTAAAATATATGATATAATTGAAAAAGATTATGCCGGAGCCGCGGTTAATACCGAATTCCAGTATTATGAGGCGGAAGGAGAAACTTTCCCTGCAGTAGCAAAGGCACAGTTAATTCTTGCTATCAATAACGGAGAGGAAAGCTTTGTTTCAAAAGACGTTAACTATTCTTTAATTAATGAAGGTAAAGACTTTTACAGAATTGTACAATATCAGGAAGTAGCCAGAATAGTTACAAAAAAAGGTATCAGTAGACTTACTCCTGCCGAAGGAGAAACATTTACAAGTGAAATGGAAAACTTGTATCTGGAAGCGGCAGAAGAAGGGAAAGATACTTTTGAATATGACGGAACCGTATATTATATACTGCAGAACGGTTCGACAACAATAATTGCGAAAGCAAAAGAAATCAGTATTGTATCGAAAATGATGTTCAGTGCATATTCTCAGGATACCGTTATTGATTATAAATTCCGTTATGCGGCTGAAAAAGCCATGAATACCAAGGAAACCCGTTTTGAGGTAAATGGTTTGGAATATGAAATGGATTTGGATGAAGAAGATAATTCTGCAGTATTTTATTTAATAAAGGACGGGCAAAAGATTGAGTACGCTCTGGCTTCCAATATGAGTATTAATGCTGTAGATAAAGATTTCCTGTCAATAGATTTTAAAGAGGCGGTACTTAATGCCATAGATAACGGTGATACAAGTTTTGTATTTCCAGATAAAGACGGTACGGAAGTAGAATACAGGCTTGTAAGGAAAAATAACCAATATACAATAAGAAAATATATGGAAACGGAGTTAATAAACGTATACGAAAGTCCATCTAAAAAACACCCGCTCGGTACTGACGGAAACGGTATGGATATCCTTACCCGTCTGATGTACGGCGGAAGAATATCATTGATGATTGGCTTCCTTGTTGTGATAATTGAGCTTATAATTGGAGTTATCCTGGGCGGAGTAGCCGGTTATTTCGGAGGATGGGTTGATAATCTGATTATGAGATTTGTAGATATTATATATTGTATTCCATCCTTGCCTTTATATATCATTATCGGTTCAGTTATGGATTTCTTAAGGATTGATCCTAAGGTTCGTATATTCATACTGATGATTATTTTAGGTTTGCTGGGTTGGCCCGGTATTGCAAGAATGGTTCGCGGCCAGATCTTATCACTTCGTGAACAGGAATTTATGACTGCGACCGAAGCATTAGGTATAAGTGTAAGAAGAAGAATATTTAAGCATTTGGTTCCGAATGTAATTCCGCAGTTGACGGTTATTGCGACAATGGACTTAGGAAGTATTATATTAACCGAAGCAACCTTAAGCTTTTTTGGATTGGGAGTTAAATTCCCTTATGCATCATGGGGTAATATCATTAATGCGGTAAATAATATTTATGTTATGACAAACTACTGGTTTGTTTGGATACCCGCCGGATTATTGATATTGATAACCGTATTAGGATTTAATTTCGTTGGTGACGGACTACGGGACGCATTTGACCCGAAGATGAAGAGGTAGGTGAAAAAATTGGCTTTATTTAATAAAAAGGGAAATGTAAATTATATATCCGCAAAAGAATCCCGAAGGATTTCAAAAGAAAACAGAAAAATAACCAATGAACTGGAGAAGAAGAGAAACAGAAAGAATGTACCCAGAGAAGAATATATTACACAGATGAGGGATCCCAATAATGTAGTAGAATTTGACGATCTTCATACTTATTTCTTCACCGATATAGGTGTAGTAAAATCGGTGGACGGGGTAACCTTTGATATACCTCTGGGTAAAACTGTCGGAGTTGTGGGAGAATCAGGTTGCGGCAAGTCCGTTACCAGCCTTTCATTGATGCAATTGCTTCAAAGACCTCAGGGACAGATAGTTAAAGGTTCCATACGTTTTAATACAGGTACTGAAGTTTATGATATTGCCAAGACTCCTACATATGAAATGCAGAAGTTAAGAGGTAATATGGTATCTATGATATTCCAGGAGCCGATGACAAGCTTAAATCCTGTATTCAGAATAGGTACCCAGTTGGATGAAGTAATAGAACTTCATAATAAAGGAATGACAAAAGAAGAAGTTAAAGCCCGTTCCATAGAAATGTTGGAAATGGTAGGTATAGCCAACAGCGAAGGCGTATATAAGATGTATCCTCATGAGCTGTCGGGAGGTATGCGGCAGCGTGTTATGATTGCCATGGGGCTTGCATGCAATCCCAGGCTAATAATTGCCGATGAGCCTACAACAGCTCTGGACGTTACTATTCAGGCACAGATTTTGGATCTGCTTCGTAACTTGAAAGATAAAATTAACAGCAGTATAATGCTGATTACCCATGATTTGGGAGTTATAGCAGAGATGGCTGACTATGTTGTGGTCATGTATGCCGGTAGAATTGTGGAAAAAGGAACGGTACATGATATATTCAAAAATCCTTGCCATCCATATACGATAGGTTTGATGAACAGCAAACCTGTAGTAGGAAAGAAAGTGGACCGTCTGTACAGTATTCCCGGTAAAGTGCCGAATCCTATCAATATGCCTAATTACTGCTATTTCAGAGACCGTTGTGATAAGTGCATAAAGGCATGTGAAGGCCCGTATCCGGAAGAAGTTAATGTTTCACCCACCCATGCTGTGTCCTGTTACTTGTTTCACGATAAGAAAGGAGCTATAGATAATGGAAGATAAAAACAAAATTAATCAGGTTTCTGAAGATTCTTTGTCCGATTATATTCTTGAAGTAAGAGACCTGAAAAAATACTTCCCGATAAAAACCAATGTTTTTTCCAAACAGAAGGGTGAAGTGAAAGCTGTAGACGGTGTAAGCTTTAAGATAAAACGCGGTACTACTATGGGCCTGGTAGGAGAATCCGGCTGCGGAAAATCTACCGTTGGAAGAACCATATTGAGATTGATTGAAAAGACCGACGGAGAAGTTGTGTTTAACGGCAAGGAAATTTTTGACCTGAATAAAAAAGAATTAAGAAAATTACGTACCGATATGCAGATTATTTTCCAGGATCCATATTCAAGCCTTTCCCCGAGGCTTCCTATCGGTGAAATTATCGGTGAAGCTGTAAGGGAACACAATATAGTATCTCCTGAAGAATATGAAGATTATCTTGATGATATAATGGCTGCCTGCGGATTGCAGCCCTACCATAAGGATCGTTATCCCCATGAATTCTCCGGCGGACAAAGACAAAGAATCTGTATAGCCAGAGCTTTGGCGGTGAATCCTCAGTTTATAGTCTGCGACGAGCCGGTATCGGCTCTGGATGTATCCATTCAGGCACAAATAATAAATCTGCTCAGTGACCTGCAAAAGTCAAGAAATCTGACCTATTTGTTTATTTCCCATGACTTGTCTGTCGTTGAGCATATTTCCGATACGGTAGGCGTTATGTATCTGGGTAATCTGGTCGAATATGGCAAGAAGGAAGATATATTCAGAAATCCGGCCCATCCTTATACTCAGGCGCTGCTTAGTGCGGTTCCGGTACCGGATCCGGATGTAAAGATGAACCGTATAATTCTTGAAGGAAGCATTCCTTCACCGGCAAATCCTCCTTCCGGCTGCAAGTTCCATACCAGGTGCAGCAAATGTATGGAATGCTGCACGACCCAGGTACCTGAGGTAAAGGAAATTGAGGAAGGCCATTTTGTACAATGTCATTTATACAATGATTAGGAACTTGGTTTAGAAAGGAATATTTATGTTATTTGGAAAGAGAAACACTGATATACCTGAAAAGGAAGACGACAACCTGGTTGTGGCAAATATGAATGTAGAGGGAATGCCTTGGTATCGTGGAGGGAAACCCCTAAATATTGATGAAGGAAACGGTGAGAGGCCGCCTCTGCCTGAACTTAGCAAAAAAGAATTAAGAAGGATAACACTTAGTGCCACATTAGGCGGATTGTTGGTAGGATTAGTGTTTGTCTTAGTACTCTTTCTGTTTATTATGTTCTGTGTTCATGTGTGGTTTAAATAAAAAATCATATATAAATTAGTATAATCAACTCTTCTTAGGGAAAATTAATAATACCTAAGAAGAGTTTTTTTGTATGCAGGAATTTGTCATATTTAATATGAGCTTATAAAACCTGTTAACTAATCTGAGGGGGGCATATATACAACTAAAATAATGTACTGATTCTTTTACTAATAAGATGCATCTATGCATCTAAACATAATATTTATTTTGGGTTTTATAATATTTTGAATATAGAATTCTGTATCAAAATTACTGAGTTTATTTATTATGCCATCTATTCATATTTTTATCATATCAGATAATAACAACCAATAAATAGGAAAAAGTATCAATATTGACTATTACAAATTATAGGACTAATATATATATATTATTTTTACGGGAAGTGTAAAACACTTCCTTATATATTAACAAGGAGGACACATATATGAGATTTAGGAAACTAATCGCCGCAGTTGCTCTTTTGTCAATGGCGATGACCATATTAGCCGCTTGCGGTAAACAAAATACTTCAGACGGCAGTAAGAACGTCTATCCGGGTACTTCGGAGGCTAATTCGATAACAATTAATATTTCAAGTGAACCGCCGGATATGTTTTCTGTTACGATGACTGATACAACATCATTTACTGTATTAAGGCATATATCAGAAAATTTGGTGACCCTGGACGAGAATGATAACGTAAAACCCGGTGTTGCAAAGGACTGGACCGTAAGTGATGACGGGCTGGTATATACCTTTAACTTAAGGGACGATATGAAATGGTCCAACGGAGAACCTGTTACCGCCCATGACTTTGTTTTTGCATGGACAGCCTTACTGACACCCAGCTTTGCTTCTGATTATGCATACTTCGGATATGTTTTTAAGAACGGTGAAGCATACAACAACGGTGAGGTCGGAGCAGAAGAACTAGGATTTAAGGCTATGAGCGATTATCAGTTGGAAGTAACACTCGAAAATCCTACAAGCTACTTCCTGGATACTCTGGCATTCGGCGTATTTGCACCGGTAAACGAAAAAGCTTATAACGAATTCGGCACTGCATACGGTACTGATGCCGACAAGATGGTTTACAACGGTCCCTTCAAAATGACCTCATGGGAACATGAAAGCAAGATAGTTCTTGAAAAGAATCCAGACTATTATAATGCAGACCAGATTGAACTTGATAAAATCGTAATGGTTATGATCAATGATTCAAACGCAGCTTTGAATTCATTTAAAGTAGGGGAGGTTGATATGATCGGCCTTAACGGAGAACAGGTACAGTTGATGAAGAAGGAGAATTATCCTGTATATACTTATGATGACGGATCAACATTCTATCTTGAATACAATATGGATAATAAGTATCTTTCAAATAAAAATTTAAGAAAAGCTATAACCTATGCCATAGATAAACAAGCTTTTATAGACAGTATTGTAAAAAATAGTTCACAGCCTGCTGTTTCATTTACAGACCCTGCCATAAACGGACTTAACGATAAATTCTACAAAGAAGTCGGAAGTCTTCAACCTGCATTTGATACCGAAATGGCTAGGGAATACTATAACAAGGCACTGGAAGAGCTTAATGTCGACAGCATCAGCCTTTCATTAATTATCGACGACAGTGATGCCGCAGTGAAAAACGGAGCATTTGTTCAGGAACAGCTTAAAGTTAATCTGGGACTGGATATTAAGATTGAACCCATGCCGTTTAAAAGCAGACTTGAAAGAATGTCCAACAAGGACTTTGATATAGTTTTTGCCGGATGGGGCCCGGATTATAACGATCCGCTGACTTACCTTGATATGTTTGAAACAGGAAACGGCAATAATCACGTAAGCTACAGCAATCCCGAATATGATGAACTGCTTGACAAAGTCAGGACAGAGACAGATAAAGAAAAAAGGTTTGAATATCTGAAGCAACTTGAACAGATTGTTATGGATGATATGCCGGTAGGCCCGATTTACTGGAGATCAAGAGATTATGTATTAAGCGGAAAGATAGCATCAGGAGTTATCAGAACAGCATTCCAGGATATTAACCTGATAAATGTTAAATTGTCCAAGTAAAAGTTTTAGGGGGCATGGCTATCATGCTCCCTAATGCTTTGTATCATAAAAAAATAATTAAGTAAAGAAATAAGTAAAGGAGGATGGCGGTGATTAAGTATATTGCCAAGCGAATATTTTATTCGTTTTTGACCCTGATAATTTTGGTTACGCTGACTTTTTTCATGATGCGCCTGCTTCCGGGGGATCCTTTTATAGGACAAAAAGCCATTCCAGAAACTACTCTGAAAGCATTAAATGAGAAATACGGTTTGGATAAGCCTATGTGGCAGCAATTATTAATTTATTTTGGAAACGTGTTCAGAGGAGATTTAGGAATATCAATACATTATAACAGGCCTGTAAATGATATAATAAGGCAGGCTTTTCCTTATTCTTTTGAACTGGGTATGCGGGCTTTGATTTTTGCTACAATTATGGGAATACTTCTTGGTATAGTTGCGGCAGTAAAGAGAGGTACTCATTGGGACACCTTTTCAATGCTTTTAGCCATAATCGGTGTTTCCGTACCCGGATTTATTGTAGGCTCCCTGCTTCAATACTTTTTTGCGTTAAAGCTCACCCAATGGACGGGAATTGCATTTTTTCCCAATACCGGCTGGAACGGTTTTGCCGCCAAGATATTGCCTTCCTTTGCTTTAAGCTTAAGTTCTCTGGCTACGGTATCAAGGCTGATGAGAACCAGCATGATGGACGTATTAAGTCAGGATTATATTAAGACAGCCAAATCAAAAGGCTTGTCACAGAGAACAATAGTCTGGAAACATGCCGTCAGAAATGCAATTATGCCGGTAATAACCGTTTTGGGACCGATATCGGCAGCTTTGCTTACCGGTGCCTTCGTTGTGGAAAATATTTTTGCCATACCGGGGATGGGAAAATTCTTTGTATACAGTATTCAGACTCAGGATTATACAATGATATCCGGTACCACTTTGTTTTATGGTGCATTTCTTATCATTGCGAATCTTTTGGTGGATCTTGCTTACGGATTTATAGATCCCAGGGTTAAGCTTAGCGAGGTTAAGGAGTGAGAAAATGGATAGTAAAATAAAGCATATTGATAAAAGCCAATTTGAACGGATCGGAATAAACAAGGCAGACAGTAAATCTGTAACAGGACAAAATACAAGTTACTGGAAAGATGCCTTCAGACGGCTTTCTATGAATAAGGCTGCCATGACTGCACTTTTCATAATAATTATTATCACTTTATTCAGTATATTTGTTCCAATTTTCTCACCCTATACAATAAGTGAGCAGCATCTTGGCCATACTTATGCACCAATCGGTTTCAGAGACCCGACAGACGGACATATTCATCTGTTCGGAACGGACAGCCTGGGGAGGGATATATTCACAAGGGTATGGTACGGAGGCAGGATTTCCTTATTCATATCTTTTTCCGCAGTATTAGTCAATTTTATTATCGGTATTATTTACGGAGGTATTGCCGGTTATGCCGGAGGAATTGTAGATAATATCATGATGAGAATTATCGAAATAGTTAACGGAATACCGTATTTGATTATAGTAATTCTTTTGATGATGGTTTTGCCTGCCGGAACCATGACCATGGTTATTGCTTATGCGACAGTTGGCTGGACAGGCATGGCAAGATTGGTCCGAGGCCAGATAATGAGCCTGAAAGAGCAGGATTATGTGGTAGCGGCAAAAGTTATGGGAGCAAGACCGGCAAGAATTATTACAAAACACCTGCTGCCCAACACACTTAGCGTGGTTATAGTTAATATTACATTATCTATTCCCAGTGCTATATTTACGGAAGCATTTTTAAGCTATATAGGACTGGGAGTTCCGGTACCTTTGGCAAGTTGGGGGACTTTGGCGAACGAAGGAAGCAGAGTGTTTCAGATTTATCCGTCTCAATTGATTATTCCGGCAATCTGTATAAGCCTTACGATGTTGTCGTTTAATTTGCTTGGAGACGGGCTTAGGGATGCATTGGATCCCAGATTGAGAAAGTAAACAGGCTTGCTTAGATATAGAGGTGATAAAATGAACAAAATCCTGGAAGTTAAAGATTTATATGTAACCTTTCATACTTATGCCGGACAGGTAAAAGCGGTCAGAGGAGTAAGTTTTGATTTATATGAGGGTGAGATTCTGGCTATAGTCGGAGAAAGCGGCAGCGGAAAAAGCGTAACCGCCCAGACTATTATGAAATTAAATCCTATGCCGCCGGCTCAGATAGAAAGCGGAGAAATACTCTTAGGAGATAAAGATATTGTAAAAGCAAGCGAAAAAGAAATGATGGGCATAAGAGGAAAAGATATCAGCATGATATTTCAGGACCCTATGACAAGCTTAAACCCTACTATGACTATCGGAAAGCAACTGACTGAAGCTATTAAACATCACAGAAAGTTGTCAAAAGATGAAGCTGAAAAAGAGGCAATTCGGCTTCTTAAGCTGGTTAGAATACCAAATCCCGAAAGCAGGATATATCAGTATCCCCATGAATTTTCTGGAGGAATGAGGCAAAGGGTAATGATTGCCATGGCTCTTTCCTGCCAGCCTAAGGTTTTAATTGCAGACGAACCAACTACAGCCCTGGATGTTACCATTCAGGCCCAGATAATCGATTTGCTTAAAGAAATCAGGGAAAAGACAGGAACATCCGTTATAATTATTACCCATGATCTGGGAGTAGTAGCCAACATGGCTGACAGGGTTGCGGTTATGTATGGTGGTAAAATAGTCGAAACAGGCTCAGTGGATGATATATTCTATCGCCCTGCCCATCCTTATACTAAGGCGCTACTGGAGAGCCTTCCAAAAACCGACACGGATAAAAATACCCGTCTGGTATCCATAAACGGAACACCTCCGGATTTATTGAACCCGCCTGTAGGATGCCCATTTGCCGGCAGATGCAAATATACCATGAAAATTTGCCAGACTCAAATGCCTCCCAATTTTGAACCTTCAAAAGACCATAAATCGGCCTGCTGGCTATTGCATGAAGATTGTCCTTATTCGGATTTCAAAAGCCTGGACGGAGGTGAAGAAAATGATGGCTGAAGACAAATATATATCAGAACAAGCAGATAACGGTAATGATAAAGATACATTGGTTGAAATAAAGAATGTTTCGAAACATTTTAAGGTTGCAGGTGGAGTCCTTAAAGCGGTTAACAATATAAACCTAAATATAAAAAAAGGTGAAACATTGGGGCTGGTAGGAGAATCCGGCTGTGGGAAATCTACTTTAAGCAAGGTTATAATGGGAATATATCAACCGACGTCCGGCCAGATAATATATCATGGCAAGAAAGAACTGCTTGTTTCAAAAAAGAATCTGTTTGAATATGCCAAGATGGCACAAATTATATTTCAGGACCCTTATTCGTCACTGGACCCCAGGATGACAGTCGGATCCATAATTGAAGAAGGTATGATCATTCACAAAATGTATGACAGGAAAAAACGTCAGGAAAGGGTTTATGAGCTTTTGGAACTGGTAGGCTTAAATGCCGAGCATGCAAACAGGTATCCCCATGAATTTTCCGGAGGACAGCGACAGCGAATCGGTATAGCAAGGGCTCTGGCTATAGAACCGGAATTTATAATCTGTGATGAGCCTATTTCAGCCCTGGATGTGTCCATTCAGGCACAGATAATTAACCTTCTTTATGATTTGCAAAAGAAACTGAATTTAACTTATCTGTTTATAGCCCATGATTTAAATATTGTGAAATACATCAGTGACAGAATAGCCGTGATGTATCTGGGTAATATAGTTGAACTGGCAACAAGTGACGAGTTATATAAAAACCCTCTTCATCCTTATACCAAAGCTTTACTTTCAGCGGTTCCTGTACCCGATCCAAAAAAGGAAGCGCAGAAAAAAAGACGGATACTGGAAGGGGATGTACCAAGCCCGATAAATCCCCAACCCGGCTGCCCTTTTGCAGGCAGGTGTCCTTATGCCACGGATGTCTGCAGAAAAGATTTCCCGGACCCGGAAATGAAGGCGGGACATCTGGTGGCCTGTCATCATGTCGAAAAAATCAATAATTTAAATAAATAATAATAAAATATGATATATTTTCAGTTAGGTTTTGTGGCGGAAAAGGCAATATTATGTCTGACAGGGAAGCAATTAACAGAATAACAGATTATTATGTATAAAAAGAGGAACAATTGTAACAAAAATTTTCCTCTTTTTATTTTTTTTTCATTGTATTTACATTGCTGCTATTATATAATTCTATTTACTGGAAAATTTAGTAAAAAACAAAAAGTTGATGCAGTCTTTATGAGATTACTATTAGTTATATTTATCGGCTATGCAATGGATAAAAGTATAAAAGAATGAAGGGGAGTAGGCTAAATGCATGAAAAAAACTATGCTGTCAATGAAATTGATATTAAAGAGATATTATTTTTATTTGTGAGACGCCTGTGGATTATTGCAGGAGTCGGTACTATTTGTGCAATCGGAGCTTTTCTGATAAGCAAATATTTAATAACACCACAATATAAGTCAACCGCCAGTATATATATAATAAACCGGCAGGACGCAACCAGAACCACTTATACGGATTTGCAGACAGGCACACAACTTACGAAAGACATCATGTTTATGATTACCAGCCGTGTGGTTTTGGAAAATGTAATTGAAAACCTTAAAACCGATATGACACCGAAAGAACTGGCTGAATCAATTAATGTTCAAAATCCTGAAGGCACGCGGATACTGGAAATCAGTATTGTTAATAAAGATCCGTATTTTGCAAAAGAGTTGGCCGATACGGTAGCCAAAGTTGCATCGCAGAATTTGGTAAATATTATGGAAATAGAAAAAATTAATATTTTAGAAGACGGTAATTTGCCCATATACCCGTCAAGCCCAAATATAAGCAAAAATACAGTAATAGGAGCGGTTTCGGGTTGTGCGATAGCCTGTTTTATAATACTTGCATTCCATTTGATGAATGACCGGATCAAAACCGCTGATGATATTGAAAAGTATTTAGGAATAACTACTTTGGGAGTAATTCCTTTTGATGATGAAGAAAAAAAGAAAAAATCTGTTTCATCTAAAACCTTGTATCAACAGGAAGAATATGCAAGCTAAAGGAGAGGCATAAATGGCTCAGGTAAACTTTACAAATATAAATAAGTTAAGTTTTCGGACTAATGAAGCTTATAAAGCCTTAAGAACCAATATTCAGTTTTGCGGAAACGACATAAAATCAATATGTATTACCAGTTGCCTTCCGAATGAGGGGAAATCCAATGTTTCTTTTAATTTGGCCAGATCCTTGGCAGAGTTTGGTAAAAAGGTTATTTTTATAGATGCGGATTTAAGAAAGTCTGTATTGGTCGGAAAATATAAGCCCGATCAGGCTGTTATAGGTTTGTCCCATTATTTGTCCGGACAGAACAGTATAGATGAAATCCTTTATGAAACCAATATTGAAAATTTAGATGTTATATTTACCGGGCCTGTACCGCCAAATCCGGCGGAACTTTTAGGAAGCGAAATTTTCGGGGATTTACTTAAAATATTTCGTAAGGTATATGACTATATTATTATTGATACCCCTCCAATCGGAAGTGTAATAGACAGTGCCATTGTAGCTCAGAAGTGTGACGGAGTGATACTTGTTATAGAGGCTGATGCTATCAGTTATAAGCTGGCCCAGAGAGCCATCCGGCAATTGGTTAAGACAAATAGCAAAGTACTCGGTGCTGTTCTTAACAAGTATGATTACGGCAGCCGATATTACGGCTTTGAAAGCAAAAAATATAAAAAGTATATGAATTATTATTCTGAATATTAAAATACATAAAATAAAACAACGGTAAAACCGTTGTTTTTTTATTATAAAATATTTATAATTGATGCTATGCAATTGATATAATTTTATTTTATAATTATTGTGCAATTACTTGGCATAAATTTTACAAGGAGAGTTGATATGAAAGAAATACTTTTTATAGAACCTGTTTTTAAATCTATGGTTTGGGGAGGAAACAGATTAAGAACCGAATTCGGATATGATATTCCGGATAACCATACCGGTGAATGTTGGGCGATCAGTGCCCATCCTAACGGAAACTGTACAATAAAAAACGGAACCTATAAAGGAAAGAGTTTAAGCTGGCTTTGGGAAAACAAAAGGGAGTTGTTCGGCAACAGGACGGAAGAGCGGTTCCCTTTGCTGGTTAAAATAATTGACGCCAAGGAAGACTTAAGCATTCAGGTCCATCCGGATGACAAATATGCATATGAAAACGAAAACGGCTCTTTAGGAAAGACGGAGTGCTGGTACATTCTGGATTGCAAAAAGGATGGCAGCATTGTTATTGGCCATAATGCCGCAGATAAAGAAGAGCTTAAGCAAATGATCGAACAGAATAAATGGGATGAGCTTATAAGGGTGCGTCCGATTAAGAAAGGTGATTTTTTTCAGATAACACCCGGTACCGTTCATGCAATTAAAGGAGGTACCATGCTTCTCGAAACGCAGCAAAGCAGTGATGTCACATACAGGCTTTATGATTATGACAGATTGGATAACGGGAAACCCAGACAGCTTCATATAAAGCAAAGTATAGATGTAATTAATTGCCCCCATGAAGATGTACAGGTCGGAGGAAATATTATCAAGAATGAAATGTGGGAAATAAGGGAACTTATTTCGTGCCCGTATTATACGGTAAAAAAGATAGATTTGCGGGGAGAACTTAAAATGGTCCAGGATATGGATTTTATGAATGTAAGCATTATAGAAGGAAACGGTGAGATAGACGGTATAAGGGTATTCAAAGGAGACCATTTTATTCTTCCGTATGGTTACGGTGAATTTAAGTTAAAAGGGAATATGGAACTAATAATTTCATATATTTAAAATATTGCAAATATTTATTGAAATATTATCAAAAATATAGCACACTTTATGCAATGAGTGTGCATTAAGTTTTCAATATGACTGATTAATGCGAAGAAAATGCATAGCGCAATAAAACATAAGACAGGTTAATATGTACATGTTATCGTAAGGAGGAAAAATATAAATGAAGAAGGTTACTATCCAGGATGTGGCCAGGGAATTAAATCTTTCCCGAAACACGGTCGCAAAGGCTCTTAACAACAGTGATACGGTATCCTATGAAACCAGGTATCTTGTAATTAAAAAAGCATTTGAGATGGGATATTCAAAATTATCTCCCGCAGTTTTAAACCAATTCAAATTAAGAAATAAAGCGGATGAAAACAAGACAATCGTTGTACTTACAAGAAGAGAAATTTCGGTATATTTAAACAGTATTATTATGGGTATATCGGATGAACTGAACATAAACGGTTGTAAACTTCAGCTTAATTTTATCAGCGATCAGGATGAAAAAAATCTGGTATTACCCTTAAATCTGCAGGAAGAAGTAAGCGGAATAATTATTCTTAGCGTTTTTTCCAAAGAATATATAGATCAAATAATGAAATACAATATACCTGTGGTATTTTTGGATGCTCCCAGTAACTTGGAGGAAATTTCTTCTTACGGTGATATCGTCATTATTGAAAGCAGGGAAAGCATAAAGAAAATCACAGCTAAGCTGCTTGAACAGGGCATGAGAAAAATCGGTTTTATTGGGGATATTACATATTGCAAAACCATAAACGACCGATATCAGGGATACCTTAGTGCTATGAAAGAAACGGGCGAAGAACCGGACAGCAATATAATTGCCGCATACCATACGGACCGGAAATTCTACACACCGGAGGAAGTAGCTGAAGCCGTATCAAAGTTCCCTTACATGCCTGAGGCGATTGTTTGTGCCAATGACGAGATAGCGTTGTACCTTATACGGTATCTTAATTCCAGAGGCTTATCGGTTCCGGCTGATGTGGCTGTCACCGGGTATGATAACCTTGAAGAAATGTCTAAGGTTGAACCATTCTTAACCACTGTCAGGGTAGGTAACCAAAGGCTCGGAAGAAGGCTCGTACAGCAGCTTATATGGAGATTAAAGAATCCGAATTTCCCGAAAGAAATTATTACAATCGGGGTAGAAGTTATCTTCAGAGAATCTTCAAACAAAATATTATCAGATGACAATACTCTCTGTGACAATGCACATTCAGAATTAGCAGGGATATAAAAAATTGCATATTAATGCACACAATTGGGACGGGAAAACCATGAAACAGGAGTTGTTTGGCGAAAAAGAATGGAAGAGAATATGTGACAGTGGAATTGTCAATATCGGCAACAATTACCGCTTATCAAAAGCAATAAATAGAGCCGTGCAGGGAAAAGAAATCAAGATAGGATTTATCGGAGGGTCCATTACTGCCGGCTCACTGGCCTCTATGCCGGAAACTTGCTATGCATATCTGGTATACAGCTGGTGGAATGAAATGTTTCCCAGGGCCGATATCGGATATATAAATGCCGGGATAGGTGCGACAACTTCCCAGTACGGGGTAGCAAGGGTTTCAAAAGATCTGCTTTCATATGAACCCGATGTGGTATTTGTGGAATTCAGCGTCAACGACAGGGATGAAGAAAAATTTATGGAAACCTATGAAGGCTTAATACGGCGTATACTTACCCACCCCAAAGAACCTGCAGTGGTTATAATCAATAACGTATGTTACGACAGCGGGGACAATGCACAGAGTATACATAACCGGGTAGGCACGTACTACGACCTTCCTATAGATGAACAGGCCAATTTCTATGAGTCGTGCTTTAGGGTATTTCATGATAAGGCCTGGTTTGCCGGACATTTCTGGTGGGACTGGAGTATAGAAATATACGATTCAAGAGATGAAGCCGTAAAGGATACGGGCTTTAACATCCATCTTAAAAAAGCGGAAGATGTAGTAAAAAGATGGTATAAAGAATAATCGATACACTAATTGAGTTTGGTTTAGTTTATAGTACCTTAAAATCCGGTGCAATCTTTTATAATTATAAAAACAACACCTGCCGTTACTTGAAGGTTATTTTCGGAAATAATATATCCGTCTATGACAAATCAAATAACTGCAGGTGTTTTATTATTAATTTAATATAATAAGTTAGTCTTCACTTACACTTCTTATGTCGATGTATTCCGTACGGGTATAGGAAACAGAAGCAGGTTTTTCTCCGGTAACCAGATAGTTATACATGGCTATGATAGGATCATGCCCCTGGCTGAACGGATCCTGACCGATTGCAGCGTATATAACACCTTTTTTTATCAGTTCAATAACTTCATTGTCATAATCGAAGCAGACTATTTTAACCTTACCGGCAAGTCCCTTTTCCTGAACTGCCCTGGCGGCACCGGTTATCCCTCCGGTAAGGATTACTATACCGGACAGATTATGAAATTTATTGAGGGCTTCCATGGTGTTTTTATAAACTTTAGAATTGTCGGTTTCAGCTTCGATCTCTGCAGCCATCTTCATCTTTTTCTTCTTGTTTATAACTTCATAAATAGCATCTCTTCGTACACGGTTAATTGAAGTTTCCAGAGGACCGCGGATTATGGCTATTTGTCCTTCATCGTTCAACGCATTTGCTATAGCTTCTCCGGCAAGCCTTCCGGAAGCATAAATGTCAGGTCCGAAATAAGCTACACGCTCCACTCCTTCGGCAAAGTCACAGTTAAATGCCATTACTGCAATATTTTTACTTTTGGCCATATTTACGTATTTTTCAACACCCACAACAAAGCCGGGGACAATAATACCGTCATAGTTGTTGTCGATTTTTTCCTTTATAGCATCCTCTAGTCTGTGATCCACTTTCTGAAAACCTATATATTCCACATCAACATTTTTTGATTTTAATTCGGTTTTGGCAAATAAGGCTCCCTGTCTTACTCCTTCCCAGAAAGGATGGTCCAGGGGACTTATAAGTGCAATTTTTAGCCGTTTTTGACTTTGGGCATCTACCGGCATAATTGAAGTCCTGTATCTTTTCAGCAGCTTTTCGATGCCAGACAGCATATTCTGAAGGGACATTGCCTGATTGTTGATCTCTTCGTTTTCTGCCAATTCTTCTTCGGTAACCGCAGCAACATCTTGGGTAATGGAAGAGATTTCATTGGAAGCATTATAAAGAGTCTGTCCCTGCTGGCTTATGCCCTTGGTATTTTCGTTAATTAAACGGGCCTCTTCGTATGCTTTTTTCATGTCATCGCTTAAGATATATGTATTTTCATTGATTGCATAGAAGGATTCTTTTACGGAATTAAATATCTCTTTACTCAAATTAAAACTTTCCACACAACCGGTTATACTTTCGCTTACCTTCGAATTACTGCTTAATATATTATTCAGGAGCTTATTGATTTGACTTACGCTTTCTCTTGTTGCCGATGAAAGTTTATTCATTTCCTGGGCTACCACTACAAAGCCTTTTCCTGCCTCACCGGCACGGGCAGCTTCAACAGCCGAATTTAAGGACAGAAGTTTTAGTTGTTCGGTAATGTTTATGATTAGACCGTTAACCTGGTCGATTTCGTTAAGATGGGTATTGAGAGTCTCTATAAAGGCGGCAGTTTCGGATAAATTGGTTGAAATGACATCCATCTGCTCATTAAATTTGTCTACATGCTCCGCACCGCTTTTTGTTATTTCAACGGTTTTTTCCACAAATGCCTCAATGTTTGCCAATCTATCTGTTATATTATTGGCCCGTTCCGCCACTTCCTGTATACCGGCCAATGTTTTATTAACTATATTAAGCTGCTGTTGCGCTTTTTCGGCGACTACGGACATATTTGAAGCAATATGCTCGTTGCCTTTAAAACTCATCTCAAGACTTTTTGTTACTTTATCAATGGCGTCAGATAATATAATTACATTACTTTTGGTAGATTCAATAAAGTTAAGAAGATTTCTTTTCATTTCATTGAAAGCTATGGTTAGGGATTCTGATCCTTTTGTCTTTTCGGGAATTATATCACTGATATTGAGCATTCCCTGTGACAAAAGCACGGCATTTTTATCAATCATACGAACACCGAGTAAAAACCTGATTAGCAAGACCAGCAAAATACCCGTTAAAATTGCTATAATAATCAAGCCGATATTAAATAAGGTACTGGAGATATCTTTGCCGGATAAGTTCAGTACAATCATAACAGTCAGAGAAACCAGTATAAGTGAAGTGATGACAATAATAGATAGCCTGGTATGGCTTTTGTTTTTTGCTTTTCCTGCCGATAAATCAGCCATGGAATTACCCCCTAATTTAACATTTGCATAGGAAAATAAGTCAAAATTATACCAAATCCGTTTAAATTTGACTTATATATATATGATACCATTATTATTTGGGGAATACAATAGGATAATAGGGAGAAATAGGATATGATATAATAGTGAAAGTACATAAAATAAAAGTGTATTGCTGCATCTAAAAAACGGTTACCAATAAAAAGTACCGCACATCGTTTGCCTTATACTGATATGCGGCACCGGTTATAATTTATTATGATCTGACAGTGTTTTTATACGGCATTGTGACAGAAAGCGGCAATACGGTCGATTGGAATATCACAGATGGAACCTAATCTGCTGCCGCCTCCTTTTTTGGAACTATTAAGCAGATTGTCACCTTCAGACAAGGCAAAATTGCCGAAAGACGGCATACAACCATGGTCTGTTTCACTGCCGCCTGATATTGGATGTGTAGGAGCATCACCCATTTGCGTTAACAACCTTACAAATCTATTATTAACTGAAAGCAACACACCGGTAAAACCATTGCCGGACAGCCCGCCGCTGGTTGTGAATATGGTTACAGTATCGCCGATATACCTATAGAGGTGTTGAACAAGTGATGCATTACCGCTATTGTTACACGACATTTCAGGCCCTCCTTTCTTAAATAATTAATTACTAAATATTA
>CAZIHC010000005.1:0-22595 GCA_964538605.1 uncultured Herbinix sp.
GCTTTTGCAGAATCCACATGCAAATAATAATATTTCATATGTTTTCCTCATTTCTTTCCAGTACCCTATTATAAATTTTGATTATTTTTTTAATTTGAGTATCAATGGCAAATTTATTCATTATTATTCTCTGCGTCTCATGTATATTCAGTCTATACTCATCAATATTATCAATTACATTTATGACACTATTTTTAAAGGATTCTATATCTCCTTCCTGATAAAGAACTCCGGATTTAACATCTTTAAGAATTTCAGCTGTTGCACCGGTGTTTGCACCGATTACAATACAACCTCCCAACAATGCTTCTATTGTTACTCTCCCCAAACCTTCTTTTTTTGAACATACGCAACATATATCCATATTTTTCATGATACTGCGTACATCACTTATCTCGCCAAGATACGTAACTTTATCTTTAAAATTATTTTCCTCGCAAAAATCAAAAATCTTATTGAAATATTCCTGCTCTTCAACATAACCGGCTATATAACAATGAATGTTTTTACTCGTGTTTTGGGCTGCCTCATATAATCCTTGAATACAAAACAGCTGGCCTTTACTTTCACAAATGCGCCCATAAATTATAAAATTAATGCAATTATGACTATAATCTTTATCATATAAGTAATAATTTTCAACCGGCAGCCCGTCATAAACTACTTCGATTGGAGAAGAAAGCAATTTCTCCCATTTACT
The DNA here is from genome assembly GCA_964538605.1 of uncultured Herbinix sp. GTDB lineage: Bacteria > Bacillota > Clostridia > Lachnospirales > Lachnospiraceae > Mobilitalea. The sequence goes on from CAZIHC010000005.1 coordinate 701, forward strand.
TTTAACTGCTTCTGATATCGCAACAATCGCATCTGATTTGCTTATAAGGTTATAGGCTTTTTTTCTTGAAACAAATTTTGCTTCCAGATCCTCCTCCAAAAATTCTCTTATATGCCATACTACCGGCAGTCTTGCCTTGTATGCTGCTAGCGCTCCAACATATGACGTTACGGCATTTATATGTACAATATCAATATTTTCTTCTCTTATAAGTTTTGTCATTTTCCTTATTGCAAAACGGTTAAGTTTCTTTTTCAGAAAGATATACCGGTTTTTTTGATTCTTTTTTATCAGCCAGCATTGGTATTCACGAATCATTTTATAAGGTATATTATTTTCCTTTAGTACTTCTTCCAGATCCCCCGGCCTTGGAATTGTTACCAAAACATCTATATTGTTTCTGGATAAATGCAATGCCAGATCAGTAAGACATTTGGATGCACCGTTTTTATATTGGCCGGTCGTTGAACACAATAAAACCTTCATATTATACACCCTAATAAATTGCCTGTTTTTTCATCCATAATACTCTTATATATATAAGAAATACTCTCGGAATATTTTTTATGGTCAAAATTATCTTTAGCCCATTTTCTGGCCCTATTTGATATTTCATTCATTAAAGGCGCATTTTCACAGGCAAAAAGTATTTTTTTTGCCAAATCACAAGAATCTCCGGACTTATATAATAAACCGGTTTTTTTATCCTCAATAATTTCAAGGGTTGCCCCTGCATTTGCGCCAATTACCAAACATCCTGAAAGCATGGATTCTACGGTTACTCTGCCCAAAGCTTCCGCGCAAGAGCAAATAAGAGCGATATCACATTCACTGCGTAATTTTTTTAAATCCGTAAAATCTATGAATTTGATGTTTTCCAATGAATGTTCTTCAACATATTTTTTTAATTCCCGATAATAATTCCAATCCCCGATACTGCCAACTATACTTAGCTCGAAAAGATAACTGTCATTTTTATTCAACTGTTCAACTGCCTTTATAGCTTCCAACTGACCTTTACCCGGAGCTATCCTTCCTGCCAATAATAATTTTACTGTTTTACTCTGTAATATGGGTTTATGATCAGCATAATATCTTTCAACGTGAAATCCGTCCATTATTGTGGTAAAATTATTCAACCCATACATTGACACAAATTTACTTTCAACAAATTTAGAAATAAATATTGATTTAACGGCTTCCTTCATCAGATCGTATTGTCTTTTTTCATGCAGCAAAATAATTTTATGGTCTTCCCAAACCAATTCACGAACATGGCATATGTACGGAATTCCGCATCTTTTAGCGGCCTCCATTCCAACCCATGAAAGGAGTGTATTATTGTGTACAATATCTATCTTTTCTGCTATTAGAAATTCCATAATTTTATTTAAAGCAATTTGGGACTTTAATTTTTTTATAATATTTTTATAAAATTGCTTTTCCGATATATCTGACGAATAGTAAAAAACTTTATAGCATATATTTCGCCTATTTAATTCTTCAACCAGTGGCCCATTTTTCCCCAAAATAACATACGGATGAAAATACTTCCTGTCAAGGGAATCAATTAAGTCCAATAATGATTGATTTGCACCTGTTAAATTGGGTAAATGGGTTACATAGCAAATTTTTATTTTATCACTGCCGCTCATAATGGCTCCTTAACTTATCCTATAACTTCTGATTTATGATGATTTCTGTTGCTCTCCTCAGGTGGTATCATGTAATCTCCATATAGCTGCGTACAAACAAAATCATAATTTTCTGGCCCGAATATTTTGGTATCTTCAAAATCATACCACTTGCCCGCTCCATAATATTTTTTATGAAACATTTCTTTAAATTTATAAGCTCCCATTACATTAACCAAATAATTAGATTTTGAATAAGGAAATTTTCTTAATGCACGATCTAACTTTTCAAGTTCTCTTTTTGTTTTAAAAATCTTATCAACCGGTAATATTAAACCAATTTTTACAAGGCATTTTTCTATAAAAGGCCTGTCCTTCTTATTAATATTGACACCTAAATTAAAACATGAAAATTTGTAAGCAGCACGCCTCCACAACAAATAATATTTCCAAATGGTTCTTAGAATCCTGTTATTGGGCATACCATCCAAAGGAAAAATATCTATCCATGCGGAAGATATCTCTTCAGTAATATTATCCGTCCGTCTTACTTTTATGGACGGATCTTCCAACCTGATAAAATATCTGTAATAACTGTCATCATTTTTATATGAACGGACTATAAAAGGCAATTTAGCTTTGACTGCAAGTTCAAAAAATCTTTCATAATCTTCCCTTGGAATGCCTAAGTCCATGTCATCATCCCATGGTATAAATCCTTTATGCCGCACCGCACCAAGGAGAGTCCCTCCCAGGGCATAATATTTTATATTATTCTCTTCAGCAAATACAGCAAATTTCTTAAACATTTCCAATTCCTTCAACTGTAATTTTCTTATTAAATCATTCATTTATCTCACCACTACCGATGCATGAACATTTTTATCTTCATCTTTGGGTGGTTTCATATAATCTCCATACATTTGAGTCAATACATGATCCGCATTTTCAGGCCCCCGAAGAAATAAGTCCTCGAATTGATACAGTTTGCCATTCCCATAATACTTCTTATGAAACATTTCCTTAAATTTATATTGGCCTATAAAATTAATTACCCAATCAGATTCTTCATAAGGGTATTTTGCCAATGCTTTATCCAGTCTCTCCAGCCATTTATACATATCGCCATTTCGTCCAAATCCCGTCAACTGTACAAATTTAATGACAATACGCTCAGATAACGGTCTGTTAGGCCTTTTTAAATTCACTTTGTCAAAAACAGCCAAATGATACATGACCCGAATGAAAAGAAGCCTTATTTTATGTATTTCACGAATTATAAAATTGTTTGGCATTCCGTCCAAAGGAAATATATCTACCCAGACATTTTCATAACGTTCAACTTCACTGCCGGTTCTTTTGACATAGTATCTTGTATCTACAATTCTTGAAAAGTAATAATGGTGATTTTTAGAATTTTTGAATGTATTGACTTTTAGATACTCCGGCAGTTTTTTTTCTATATTTTCAAGAAAAAGTGAGTATTGATTGCGTGGAATCCCTATATCTATATCATCATCCCAAGGTATAAATCCTTTATGCCGTACTGCACCCAGAAGTGTACCTCCGAGCATATAATACTCGATAGCATTTTCATCCAGAAAATTTTTAATTTCCTTCATAATATTCAATATGACATTTTGAACATCTGATAATTTTTTTTCAAAACCCATGTTGTTTCACCTATTATAAAAATTGATAATTTAATAAATGCATTTATCCTTCATAATAAACCCGGTTCGGCCATAACTTTCCCAACAACTCTGCCGTTACTGAACAAATAATCCTTAGATAATTGTGTAATGCTTAGCAGATCATTATAAGTAACAGTTGATTTTCACTTCCTTAACCGTTCTTGGGTAAATTATATTTCTGCCTCTGAACTCAGGCTTAATTCCGGACATAAATCCCTTACCGGTTCTTTTAACAGCACATAAGGTAGCTTTTAAGTCAGCTACCTTATTTTTATAATTTCCTTAATGAAATTTTTATCATTAGTATAAATATAAAAATAATAAAAAATAAAATTAATATGCACCTTTACCTGTTACTACCACTATAAAGGTTTTTAAAAGTATTTTGATATCCGTCCAAAAACCAATATCTTCAAGATATTTCAGATCGAGCGCCATCCATTCATCAAACGGTATATCGTTGCGTCCGCTTATCTGCCAGTAACAGGTAAGTCCCGGTCTTACCATATGCCGACGGTTATGATAATCTGAAAACTGGTCGGTTTCATAGGTTACCAAAGGCCTGGGGCCAACTATACTCATGTCGCCTTTTATAATATTTATAAGTTGCGGTAATTCATCAATACTTGTCTTTCGAATAAATCTGCCTACTTTGGTTACTCTCGGATCATTGGATATTTTAAATACCGGACCATCCATCTCATTTTGGCTAAGAAGTTTCTCCCGCATCTGTTCAGCCCCGTCACACATACTGCGGAATTTATACATCTTAAAAACTTTCCCGTCCTTCCCCGTCCGCATTTGAGTAAATATAATATTTCCTTTGCTTTCCAGCCGGATTGCTATTGCAGTCAATAAAAATACCGGAGATAAAATAACAAGCGCAATACAAGATAATAAAACATCTATTATTCGCTTAATAATAAAGTAAGTCCTGTGTTTATTAATATTTATTTCAATATCGCTGTAATCATACTTTTCATCAACCAGTACATTACCTATATCGAAAGTATCAGCACCATAATACCCACTGTTATGATTTATTAAGCTATCAGTCTGCATTGTCTATCTCTCCTTAAAGCTTTTGAATATCTATAACAGATATTGAATATATTTTCTATGTGCTATTGCAGGACCTGTTCCCTATTATATTTACAAATTTTGGTAAAGTCAAGAAAATTTTAACAGTGAATTAACTAATTTTTTTGATAATAATAGACATAAAATTTATACAAAAAATAATTATTCATGCAAATAAGCTTTTCTGCTTTTAAAAACAGTTACCATGAAATACATATAATTCTGAATGTGTTATATTCTAAATTTACTAAAACTAAATCAAAACCTCTTATATCCGTTATAAAAAACTTCAGGCTGTATCCAAAAAACTGTCAAAGCCTGAATAAAAAAACTGCCAGATTATTGACAGCCAATAACCTGACAGTTTACATATTCATATATTCTTTTTTTATTTATTTCATGTTTTATTTTGACGATTCTTTTGTAAAAATTCCGGTATCTTGATGCCGCCCGTATCGGTTGTGCTGCTTATAGGCGGTTTTACCTGACTTGACGGGCTTACAGGCTTACGTTCAGGGTCCGTATTAAAGCTTGTCCTCGGAGGAACATATGAGCTTTGACCTGTCTTTAAAATATTATGTAATGATGAAGGGGAAGTGGTTCTCCTTAAGAACTCCGGCGTTTTTACCAATTCTCTCGGTTTTGATTCAAGGCCTGTGGCTATAACCGTAATAGAAGCCGTATCCGGAGTGGAGTCGTCATACATGGCACCGAAAATTATGTTTGCCGTATCCCCTGCTAATTCCTGAACCAATGTGGCGGCGTCATTTGCTTCAATAAGGCTGATATCACCGGATATGTTAATGATTACGTGAGTGGCTCCCTGTATGGTTGTTTCAAGAAGCGGACTTGTAATTGCCTGCTTAACGGCAGTTATGCACTTGTCGTCTCCGGTTCCGTAACCGATACCGATATGGGCAATTCCCTTATCCTTCATAACGGTCTTAACATCTGCAAAGTCCAGGTTTATTAATCCCGGTACGTTGATAAGGTCTGTTATTCCCTGAACACCCTGCTGCAATACTTCATCGGCCTTTTTCAGAGCTTCGGGCATTGTTGTCCGGCGATCGACTATTTCAAGCAATTTATCGTTAGGTATAACAATAAGCGTATCAACATGTTCCTTCAAACGTTCTATTCCCGCCAAAGCGTTTGCCATACGGGTCTTGGCTTCAAATTTAAACGGTTTAGTTACTATTCCTACCGTAAGAATATCCATATCTTTTGCAATCTGCGCAATTACAGGAGCTGCACCGGTACCTGTTCCTCCTCCCATGCCGCAGGTTACAAATACCATGTCTGCTCCCTTAATTACTTCAGTTAATTGTTCCCTGCTTTCTTCGGCGGCTTTCTGCCCAATCTCAGGCTGAGCTCCGGCACCAAGACCTTTTGTCAGCTTTTCACCTATCTGAATGCATACAGGAGCCTTACAGGTTTTCAGGTGCTGCTTGTCCGTATTGACCCCTATAAATTCAACACCTTTTATATTTTCTTCTATCATTCTGTTAACGGCGTTGTTCCCTGCTCCTCCTACTCCGATAACAAGTATTTTCGCAGTATTTTCCGCCTCATTAGTTCTTATTTCAAGCAAGGTCAATTCCTCCTTCATCGTATTATTCAAATTTGAACTTCCTACACTCTGATCTATTGGTGATTATACCATATTAAACCACATTATAATGGGATAAAAATCTGTCAGAATACTACTTATTGTATATTTCTTATTATATATGATATCTTTAAATTCCCAAATAATCAAGCATAATTTTATTATTTTATGAATTATTTGATAATTTTTTATCTAATCTTTTGTTTCCGGTTTTGCAATGAAATAATCCGTGCCGGTTGTCATATCAATGGTTAATTTTTTGCCCTCGACCTCGTTCATAATGTTCTTCAATTTTGCCAAAACTTCATCATATGTACTTCGTTTGCCAAGCCTTGCTTTTATATCGCCGCAATCTAACGTTACTTCATATTTATTGTTAAAACTTATTGTGTTTACGTTAAGACCGTACTTTTCAATCTGCTGGGTCAGATTCAGTATTACATCAAACAGCTCTTCTTTCTGCACCTCCAGTTTTTCGTTTAGTGAAATTTTTTGAAATTTCAGTCCCTTGACCAAGGGTATATCATTAATTCTGTTAGACGTGCTTTCCACAATTATACCGTCTTTATCAAAGTAAAAGTAATCACTCATGAATTCTATGCAACCTATAATTCTCTTATCATAAACCCTGATATTGACGGAATTTTTGTCGACCAGTTCAAAGGACATTTTCTCTATAAACGGAATCCTGATATCAACAAAGTATTTGTACTTCAGATAAAATATAACCGTATTTTTGTCTTCCCTCGAATTTATCAGCCGCTCGACAATTTGATCCTGGCTATACCTTGAGGAACCGGTTACTGTAATATTTTTCAACTGAAAGTAATATATAAAGACTGCAGCCGGTATTCCAAGAAAAACAGCCAATTTCAGAAAGCGCTTACTTATCCGTCTAAGTACACTGTTATTCTTCCTGTACAATTTGTTATCCATAATATACTCCATTCAGGTGCATATTCATAGTAGTATAATGTGCTTATAAAATATTCTCACTGCAAAAACTTACATTAGCCCCGAGGCTGCCTAAGTCTCTGCATATATCCTCGTATCCCCGTTCAATCGTGTCCGCTTCCTTTATTATTGTAGTACCTTCCGCAGCTATACCGGCTATAACAAGAGCAGCTCCCGCCCGAAGATCATGGGCTTTTACTGTTGCTCCTTTAAGTTTTTTAACCCCAGATATAACTGCTTTCTTTTCTTTCTCATCTATAGTAATATTTGCACCCATCTTCTTTAGTTCATAAGCATTCTGGAATCGTGATTCGAATATTGTTTCTATAATGGTACTTTTTCCATCCGCAAGACTTAAGACGGTCATCAGTTGAGACTGCATATCAGTAGGAAATCCCGGATAAGGCTGAGTTTTAAGTACTTCTATAGGAAAAGGCCTATTATGGCACTTGATTCTAATGGCATTTTCTCCTGTCTTTATGTCACATCCCACTTTACTTAACACCCTTAAAACGGAATCTATATGGTTTACTGGGGTGTTTTGTAATATCACATCACCTCCGGCAGCTGCTACGGCTGCCATATATGTTCCTGTCACAATCCTATCCGGCGAAAGTGTAAATTCCACATCACGAAGACTCTTTACACCCTCTATCTCAATAAAGGCAGTCCCTTTTCCGCAGATTCTTGCTCCGGCTTCAACTAAAAAGTTGCACAGTTCCAGTACTTCCGGTTCTCTTGCTGCATTAAAAATCCGGGTAACCCCTTCCGATAGAACCGCCGTAAGTATAATATTTTGTGTAGCTCCAACACTGGGAAATTTAAGGAAGATATCGGTTCCTACGATTTTTTCCGTCCGGCAGTATATTATATCCTTGTCCTCCCCCAGAAACTCCTGACTTACATTCATTTTCTTTATAGAGTCCAGATGAAAGTCTATGGGTCTTTTGCCTATGGAACATCCTCCCGGATACGCTATGGAAACCTCATGACATCTTCCTAGTAATGATCCCAAAAACAGAATGGAACTTCTCATCTTCCGTACCGAACTTTCAGATACTTTGGCAGACGAAAGTTTTGAGGTGTCAATAATCAGAGTACTTTCTTCCCAGTCGGCCGAACACCCCAACTCCTTAAGTATTTTTATCATATGAAATACATCCAGTATCTTCGGACAATTCTTTAGTACGGTTATACCTTTATTCAAAACTGTTGCAGCAATTATCGGCAATGCTGCGTTTTTTGAACCCTGTATCGTTAATTCGCCCTTTAACCTGCCACCGCCGATAACCTTGATGCTCGACATAGCACACCTCAGACATTTAAGGAAATACAATACACTATATGACATTTCCTTTGTCCGGGTGATAAAGTGGCAATAATCTATGAATTAATAGCCATAAGCAGGATTATCTTTGTATCTTTATTTGATTGGAGACACTTAGAACAATTCCCATTTCAAACAGGATAACCAGAAGCGAGCTTCCTCCGTAACTGATAAAAGGAAGGGGAATTCCGGTAGGAGGAATGGTGCTGGTTACAACCGCAATATTTATAAGTACCTGAGATGCGATATGGGCCAGAACACCGGTCGCTATAAGGCCCCCGTAGAGGTCCGGGGCGTTTATGGCTATTATAAAAATACGCCAGAACAAAAGAATAAACAAAAGGATAAGGGAAACTGCCCCAAACAGTCCCAATTCCTCGCAAATTACCGAAAAAATCATATCGTTATGGGATTCGGGAATGAAACCGAGCTTTTGCATACTCTCTCCCAAACCCTTACCGAAGATCCCACCTGAAGCAATAGCGTATAAGCCCTGAAGGATCTGATACCCCAGTTCATGGGTTTCTACATTTCTCCATGCCTCAATACGGGTGGATCTGAAATCGACGAAGAATATCATCAGGGATGCCAATCCGGCCATCACAATTCCCGATATTATAAAATAAGCCTTCTTTCTGCTGGCTACAAAACATATTGAAACTATAATTATGCCTATAATTAAACCGGTCGATAAGTTCTCAACAATTATTAAGCCAAGTAAGGGAGCCATAAATAAGCATACCCTGAGGAACCCCCAAATTTTATCCAGCTTTTTGGGTGCCAGATTTACTATGTACGCCGTTCCTAAAATGACCGCTATTTTGGACAGCTCAGACGGCTGGAAAGAAAAATTCCCTATGTTAATCCATCGTTTTGCACCTTTTACTTCTTCCCCGAATATTAATACCAATGTCTGAAGCATTACACACAAAAAATACAGTATTGTTACCGGTCTGAGCTTAATAATCGGGAGTTTTGTAATATATATTCTGTAATCAATTTTGGATACAAACAGCATTATAAGTATTCCTGCTCCTCCAAAGAGTGCCTGTCTTGCCAGATAATAAGTCGCATCTCCGTAAATTCTCTGGGCATTATAGGATGATGTGCTGTATATCATGACCAGGCCAAAACACACAAGAAAAAGAATCAGGAATAACATACTATAATCATAATAATGATGCGCTTTTTTTGTGTTTACTTCACCTGCTGTTCTTGCCATTTGATCTCCCATCTTTACTTACGTAATTCTTTTACATACTTTTTAAACATTGTGCCGCGCTGCTCGAAATTATCAAACATGTCCCAGCTGGCACAGGCCGGAGATAGCAAAACCGCATCTCCTGATTTGGATATCCTTGCACTTGCCGAAACGGCCTCTTTTAAATCCTTTACCATAATAATATCTGAAAATCCGTATTTTACGGCAGTATCTGCTATCTTATCTGCGGTTTGCCCCAAAAGAACCAATGTTTTTATCTTCCCGTCAAAGGACCTTATCAGGCTGTCAAAGGCCACCCCTTTATCGTATCCTCCCGCAATCAGTATGGTAGGATTTTTCATGGCTTTAACAGCTTTTATTGCAGCATCGGGATTGGTTGCTTTTGAATCATTGTAGTATTTTACACCGTTTATAGTGTCTACATATTCAATTCTATGTTCAACTCCCGTAAAGGACGTAACTGCCTTTTTTATAAGTTCTACAGGAATTCCCATGGCAAGGCCGATTCCGACACAGGCCATGACATTTTCGTAATTGTGCTTGCCTAAAATCTTAAGTTCATTAACATTTATAATTTTATCTATGTACCCGTTTTTGCGGTATACTATGTCATCCCCGTCCAGGTACAAGCCATTTTTTAGCTTTCGTTCACTCGAAAAGTAAAGTACTTGCGTTTTTATCCGGCTTCCTATTTCCCGTGTATATTCATCCTCATAATTGAGGATGCATAAATCGTTTTCATCCTGGTTCTTTGCTATATTTGCTTTAAGGCTAACATAGTTTTCCATGGTATGGTGCCTGTCTAAATGGTCCGGAGTAATATTCAGAATAATACTTACATGAGGATGAAATTCATGTATTGTTTCCAACTGAAAACTGCTTACTTCAAGTACCGTTACGGACTTTTCGGTGGTATCAGTGGCAATGTCGGAATATGGGGTCCCGATATTGCCTGCCACAAACACTTCATTATAATATGTTTTTATTATTTCACCCGCTAAAGAAGTAGTAGTGGTTTTCCCGTTAGTTCCCGTTATGCCTATTATTTTACCTTTTGCAAATCGGTAAGCCAGTTCCAGTTCTCCCCATACGGGGATATTTCTTTCCTGCACCTTTTTTACAAATGGATGTTCCAATGCTATTCCGGGGCTTATTATCATAAGATCAATTTCATCAAGAAGGTCTAAAGGAAAGTCTCCGAAATAAGCCCTAAAATTTTCCCCTGTATCTATTTTTCCATAAAATTTGGTGATATCGAAATCTTTTCTTTCTTCATACAATACTACGGCTGCCCCTGCTTTTTGCAGTAGCTTTGCTGCGCTTATTCCGCTTTTTGCCGCACCGAATACCAAAACTTGCTTGCCTTTCAAAATCATTCAGTTACCATGCCCCGCTTTGCTTAATTAATGGATTCCCATCAGAGCTATAAGACAAAGTATTGTTGTAATTATTGAGAACACGGCTACTATCCTGGTCTCGGACCAGCCCATCAGTTCAAAATGATGGTGAATGGGAGCCATCTTAAAAAGTCTTTTCCCGCCTGTCAGTTTGAAATAACCGACTTGGAGTATAACAGAAATTACTTCTATCAAATATATGAATGCTACCAAAACAATAAATAAAGGCATTCTAAGCATATATGCCGCAGAAGCCACAAAACCTCCCAAAGCCAGTGAACCGGTATCACCCATAAATACTTTTGCCGGATATACATTATACAGCAAAAATGCAAGCAAGCTTCCGGCTACCGCCCCGCAAATCGGGGATATGCCGCTTTTAAGACCGATAGATACCACAGTAAAGAATGTGGCTATCAGTACGGTGACACTGGCTTCCAGTCCGTCCAGTCCGTCGGTGAAATTGGAACCGTTTACGGTACCCAAAACAACAAAGAACATCATCGGAATAAAGAGGTATGAAATATCGACATATTTACCTCCAGAAAAAGGAATCATCATCCATGTAACATCTTCTACGGAACCCACCAGGTAAAAACCGAAAATAGCGGTAACTAATATCTGTCCCAAAAGCTTTTGCCATGCTTTTAATCCCAAAGAACGTTTCATAACCACTTTTATGTAATCATCCAAAAAACCGATGATACCGAAACCTATAGTGGCAAACAAAACGGGAATAATTTCTTTGTTGTCTTTCAAATAAAAGAGGCATGTTATAGAAATGCTTAAAACTATAATTATTCCGCCCATGGTAGGTGTTCCGGATTTTTTAAGATGGGATTCCGGTCCTTCCTGTCTTACGTACTGGCCGAACTTCATACGCCTTAAGAGAGGTATCAATAAGGGACATAGAACAACACAAACGCCAAATGAAATTATAACCGGTAATATAACCTGAAAATCCGAATAGTTCATAATAAACTCCTTATCTGTTTATTTTTGGGCATAATTCTTATGTAATTGTCTTTGATTATTATAAACAAGTGTACTGAAACTTAAACTTATTTCAAAATCATATAAGAATATTTCAGGACACTCGGTTTATTATACTTTATGACATGTAAAATAACAATATTATTTAAACCGTTAATATTATAAAAATTTATTGGTAATAAAGTACCAAAGGACTGTATTTATTAACAATTTCACCCGGCAGCGGAAACTGCTCTGTTACAACATCGCCTTCTCCGAGAGTGTATATTTCTCCAAAATCGTATACCCTTAAAAGGTCTTTCATTTCCTTTTTGGTTTTACCGATAAAGTCAGGAACGGTAAAAGTACCGACCTTATACTCTTTTTGCTCCTCTTCCGTATATCTTTCTTCAATCCCCAAATAAGGAAGGATATTATCAAATAACTCAGCGATGACCGGAGCTGCTATGGTTCCTCCGTAATATATACCTACCGGTTCGTCTATAAGTACAATGGCGATTACCTGAGGGTCATCCGCAGGAGCAAAGCCTACAAAAGATGATATGTATTTACCGGATCTTCTCGGAAGTTTTTCGGAGGTGGCTGTCTTTCCTCCAACACGAAAACCGGGAAGATAAGCCCTTTTTCCGGTCCCGTCGGATACTACGGCTTCCAATAGTTTTTTCATGGTTTCCGAGGTTTCTTTTGAAATAACATTCTCTGTGGTTTTATATTCCAGAGTTTTAATAACTCTTCCGTCCGGTGCTTTAATTTGCAAACCGAAATGAGGTGTAACAAGTTTACCTCCGTTGATAACTGCGCTTACAGCCACAAGAAGCTGCAGGGGTGTTATCTGGAACGACTGTCCGAATGACATGGTTGCAAGCTCCACCGCACCCACATTGTCTATATTATGCATTATGGAATTGGCTTCGCCCGGGATGTCAACACCGGTTCTGTTAAAAAGACCGAGTCGTTTGAAATAATCATACATTCTTTCTGCACCCAGCCTTGCACCAATTTCCATAAATACCGGATTGCATGAATTCATTATTCCCTCAACAAAATTCTGACTGCCGTGACCTCCTGCCTTATGGCATCGGATAATCCGGTCTTCCACCGTCTTAAATCCGGGACAGAAAAATCTGTCATCGAGTTTTACTTCATTTTCTTCCAAAGCGGCAGTTGCCGTAATTATTTTAAAGGCAGAACCCGGCTCATATGTATCGCTTATGCTGGCATTTCGCCACATCTGGTTTAGAAGTTCATTAAGTTTCTCATCACTTAAGGTTTCTCCTACATAATCTTTTGCGATCTCATTTATTAAAGTATAGGGATCGTTTAAGTCAAACTCAGGGGCGTTGACCATTGCATAAATCTTGCCGTCTCTGGGGTCCATTACTATCAGTTTTACATTCTTGGCGCTCTTGGCCTCCATCACTTTATATGCGGCCTGCTGAGCATACTTTTGAATATTTATATCCAGGCTTATGTAAAGATCATTTCCCGGCTGGGGTTCTATCCTGTCCTCAGCCGCATTCGGTATCTCAACACCATATGCGGTTGTAAGGGTAAGAATCATTCCGTTTATTCCTTTAAGATAATCTTCATATTTTACTTCCAGGCCTATTACTCCCTGGTTGTCACTGCCTGTAAACCCAATTACCTTGGATGCCAGATTGCCGTAAGGATAGTACCTTTTGTAATCCTCGTCAACCATAACCCCATCAAGCTTGTATTCTCTGATTTTATCGGCTATTTCTTTACTGACATTGGATTTTATACGTTCAATTGCCGATACTTTTTCAACTCTTTTTCTTACGTATTCTTCACTTAGACCCAGATGTTCGGAAAGTACGGCAATTACTTTTTCAGGATCTTTTATCTGGCTGTGGATTACCGAAATAGTACATACAGGTTTGTTGGTTGCCAGTTCCACACCGTTTATGTCATAAATGCTGCCTCGCTTGGCTTTTATGGGTCTTTCCCTTTCGTGAAGAGCCTTGGCTTTTGCCGAATAATATTCGGATTTAAATATCATTAAATAAACCAGTCTTCCGGTCAGTATACAAGTTACCAGTAATATTACCGTTAAAACAATTAATATATTCCTTCTGTTATAAGTCCTGTTCCGTGCCATATCATCAGTCCCGATACTCTTATCGTTTTATTTTATTACCGATGATACGGCTTTATTCATAGGCTTAAACTTTTAATTGCCCGGATGTCCATCATTCGGTCCGCTGGAATTTTCGTTTCCGTCTTCGTTATGTCCGTTTGAATTTTGTGTATTTTGATTTGCTACATGGTTCGTATCCGGGCCTGTATCATTTGAACTGTTTGTGTTATTGCCATTTGTGTTATTGTTATTAACGTTATTATCATTTGTACCATTGCCGTTTGAATTGCTTCCGGTTGAGCTGTCATTGGCATTGTTTCTGTTTGAATTATTGCCGTTTGAAGTATTCTGGCCGGAATTGCCGGCATTTTCGTTACCGTTGGCATTGCCGCTGTTTGTGTTATTTCTGCCGGCATTATTACCGTTTGTATTATTGCCGTTATTACTGCTTGCGTTGCCGCCCGAATTATTTGCTGTATTATTGCTTTCTGCTTCACCGTCCTGATTGGAGTTATCGGATGTGGCTTCATCTTCATCATCCAAAGTATTTCCTTCGGTGTTGTCAATGATCCTTCCGCTGGTTTCATCACCGACCTTAATATCATTACCGCCTTCCGGAAGCAGATAATCTATCTCACCCTCAGGATAAATGCCCAGAGCAGGAAGAAGTTCTTTCATAATTCGGCTTGCAAATTTGGTTGCTATGGAACTGTCATCCTGCCTTTCTACATTCTGAGGTTCATCTATAACAACATAGATTACAATCTCAGGATTAAGTGCGGGGACTGCCCCCAAAAACGATACTACATATTTACCCTGATTACGTGGAAACTTCTCTGCGGTACCGGTTTTTCCGCCTATGGTATATCCTTCCACTTTTGCAGGTTTTGCGGTTCCCATCTCAACGGTCTGATACATGGCTTCCCGTATAAATTTTGAAGTTTCATCAGATACGGTACGCCTTATCAGTAAAGGATCGATTTTCTTAACCGTAGCTTTCTGATCGTTCATTATTTCCTTTACCACATGAGGTTGATAATAGTATCCGCCGTTTACCAGGGACGAAAAGGCCGCAGCCATCTGAAGCATTGTTACGTTAAAAGTCTGTCCGAAGCTGCTTGTAGCCAGTTCCGCCGCATTAAGGTTATCAAGTGAAGTAATTATACCGCTTTCTTCACCCGGCAGATCTATTCCTGTTTTTTGGCCGAAGGAAAAATATTTTTGATATTTATAAAATAAATCCCTTCCCTCCAGCCTTGATATCTGCATCATGGCGTCGTTGCATGATTTCATCAGGGTTTCGGCTAAAGTCAGTTCTCCGTGGCCGTGTCTCGCATTGCATTTGATAGTCCAACCTCCTACATGTTCCAAACCGTCACAATAGAAGGTACTGTTTTTTGTGATAATAGCCTCTTCCAGGCCTATGGCTACCGTAAACGGCTTAAAGGTTGAACCCGGCTCATATCCCGAACTGATAATATCGTTTTTCCAAAGCCGATTCATGGCCTCAACCTTTTCTTCCAGAGTCATATTGGCAAGCTCTTCTTCGCTGTAAATTCCTTCAAGATTTCTGGGAGAATTCAGATCATACTCATGGTTTGAATGCATGGCGATGATTTCCCCGCTGTTTGGATCCATCACCAGAACGCCTATGCTTTTACTTCCGTATTCCTCAAGGAACTCACGGATGTGCTTTTGGATAATTCTTTGGGCATTTACATCGATTGTGCTTACTATTGAATTTCCGTTCTGTGCTTTCTTTACAATTCTTTCTATATTTAGCGAAGAATCGTAATAGCCATACTCTCTTCCGTTTTTCCCGTTTAATTCTTCGTTGTAATATTCCTCAATTCCAAAATAACCTTTATTTTCTGCAGATGTAAATCCGATGACATCGCATGCCAGGGTGTTATAAGGATATACTCTGACATATTTTTCTTCAAACCAGAGGCCTTTAATATTTGAATCTTCTTTTATAATTTTTTTAAATTCCTCCACCTGTGACAACTGCAGGTTATCAAGCAAAATTTTATATCTGCTGTTAGGACTTTCCTCAAGTATTTTATTGATTGTCCCGGCTTCAATTTGGAAATAATCATTCAATGCTTTTATAGTAGTGGGAATTTTATCCGAATTCAGCAGGAGATTTTCCGGATCGAGAATCAACCGATATCTAAGTTCGCTTCTGGCTAAGACAGTACCGTTCCTGTCGAGTATTTCTCCTCTTTTATACGGTATTACAGAACTGACATAGGTTTGCCTGGAAAGAACCTGCTTGGCATACCTTTCGCCGTCAGTTTCCATTATGTAAATCAGTCTTCCGATAAGACCGGCCAAAAGCAGGGTAATTACACAAAATACAAGCAATAATCTTGCTTGCATTCTTGAAGTGAATTTCTTTATTTTTACAGTTGTTTTCTCCATAGTACTTTGACCTCATTACAAAGCATGATCTTAATCCGGTATATCTGCATACTGTCTGATATAGCTTTCTTCTGCTTTTTTAAAAGTAATAACCTCATTATTGTTGGGATAAACCATCCCCAACTCATTTACGGCTACGCTATATACATAATCAAGATCATAAACCATATTTATCTGTTCATATGCCGCATCATTTTCATTCTTCATGGTAGCAAGAGTTTTTTCCATTTTTATAATGTCTTTTTCCAACCTGCTTACCTCGTTTTGCAGCATTAAAAATTCTATACAAAAATATAAAGTCGCACCTATAGCTAAGGTCAGCACAAACAATGATGCCTTGCTTATTCCAGCTAAACCTCTGGGCTGTGTGCGTACATGTCTTTCCGGTCTGGCCTGCTCCCTTATTTTTGGCTCGGTTACCGGAGCAGCCTTGTAAGCGGTATTAAAATTGTGCACGGCATGATGCCCGTTAAGTTCTCTTTTACGGGCTGTATTACCGTCGATATCGATATAGCTTGTCCTGGTCTGATACTGTTGTTTACTTCTGTTTTGAGCCATGCCTTTTCCCCTCTCTGCACCCATCAACGTCTTAAATGTTATCCTCTGATGTCTTTTCAAATACTCTTAGTTTCGCGCTTTTTGATCTTTTGTTAAACTCCATCTCTTCATCCGAGGGTAGGATCGGTTTTTTCGTTACTATTTTCCCTTTAGGTTTCTTACCGCATACACAAACCGGAAAACCCGGCGGACAAGTGCATGGATTTTCATTTGTTTTAAAGGATTCTTTTACAATTCTGTCCTCAAGGGAATGGAAAGTAATTATAGCCAGTCTCCCTCCGGGCAGAAGCAGATCAATCATATCCTGCAAGGTTTCCTTAAGTACTTCCAGTTCCCGGTTCAGTTCAATCCTGATTGCCTGAAAAGTCCTTTTTGAAGGATGCCCTCCCGTTACTCTAAATTTTGCGGGTATGGCTTCCTTAATAATTTCGTTTAATTCAAATGTTGTTTCTATAGGTTTCTTTTCCCGCGCCCGGACAATGTACCTGGCTATATTTTTGGCAAATTTCTCTTCACCGTAATTTTTTATAATCCGGTAAAGATCAGTCTCACTATAGGTGTTTACAATATCTTTTGCGGTAGTTGTATTTCGCTTGTCCATCCTCATATCAAGAGGACCGTTTTCACGGTATGAAAAACCCCGTTCGGGAGTATCAAGCTGATGAGATGATACTCCAAGATCCAAAAGGATTCCGTTGACTTTATCAATCCGTAAATCCTCAAGTACTGCTTTTATATTGCTGTAGTTGCTTCTGACTATCGTAACTTTATCTTTAAACTCAGCCAACCGTGCTGTGGCAGCTTCAATGGCCGCTTCATCCTGATCCAGACCGACAAGTCTTCCTGAGGTAAGTCTGGAGGCTATTTCAAAAGAATGGCCGCCTCCACCTATTGTTCCGTCAACATATATTCCGGCAGGATCAATGTTTAAGTATTCGATAACTTCTTCCAATAATACTGGTT
The DNA here is from genome assembly GCA_964538605.1 of uncultured Herbinix sp. GTDB lineage: Bacteria > Bacillota > Clostridia > Lachnospirales > Lachnospiraceae > Mobilitalea. The sequence goes on from CAZIHC010000005.1 coordinate 18,654, forward strand.
TGTGTTCAAACGCCATAACCTGGCTCCTTATCTATAGGGAATTTAGAAATTAATACCGTATTGTGACATATGCTCCGCTATTGAATCCACGTCATCATATTGATTGTTCTGCTCCCAGCGTTCCTTGTTCCATATCTCAATCTTGTTTAAAACACCGACAAATACAATCTCCTTTTCAAGAGCGGCGCTTTCGCGAAGTTTTGCTGGTATTAATATTCTTCCCTGTTTATCAGCCTGACATGCAGCTGCACCTGCCATAAAGTAACGCTGCAATTGTCTTGCTTCTTTTGTTCCCGGAAGTGTCTTAAGTTTTTCAACGAATATCTGCCATTCGGAATATGGGTACGCAAAAAGACAACCATCAAGCCCCAGGGTTAAAACAAATTCGTCCCCCAGTTCTTCCCTGAATTTGGATGGTATAATAATTCTTCCTTTTGCATCTATCGTATGGACATATTCACCCATAAACATAGGCAGCACCCGTCTTCTTAAGTAACATGGCTTGTACCATTTATATTTATAATAAACGGCATTACTTTTGTAGTTTTGCCACTTTAGTGGTTTTCGGTTTTGTATAATACCATGATTACCGCAAATTTTGTGGCTGCACCGTAGTGGTTAATTACTTATGTGGTTATATTCTCTGTATAACTTTTCACCACTTTCGTGGGTTTTACCACCACTTCTCACCACTTTGCTCCACTTCTGACTTAATTTTATTATAATAATGGGAATTAATCAAGTACTTATCCAAAAAAATAAAGGCACAGAAAGCCCATAATTACTGGCAATTCTGTGCTTTTATGAAGTAAATTTACAATATATTGTGTTAAAATCAAAAATCGAACAAAATATGTCAATATATAGGCGATTTTCAGAAATATAGGAAATTAGTCCCGTTTAGTATAATTTAAAGAATCACAAAGGTTTCCGGGAGAATTTTTCACCGTAACGTGTGTATTCCCTAATGATTAAAAAGCTGCAGCAAATCTTTAAACTTGCTGCAGCTTAGCCGATTTAAAAACACTACTGTTATTTAGATTTTTTTTAGTTTTCTTCGTTTATAAATTATCATTCCCACCGAAAACAATACTATCAAAGCGGAAATCAATTGGGATATGGGAATCGGTGTTCCCCACAAAAACAATTGGTCGGTCCTGAGTCCTTCAATCCATACACGGCCCAGACCGTAACCTGCCAGATACAGCAGAAAAATCTCACCGTCGAATTTTTTGCGCTTAGTGCAAACTATCAGTATTATCAATACGGCAAGGTTCCATAAAGACTCATACAGGAAAGTCGGATGTACCTGAATATATTCGGCACCGTTTACCCAGACCGTATTATTTCTAATTTCAAGAATCCGTTCAAAAGCCGCCTGTCTGCCCGCATATTTCTCAGCCAGACTGACAACAGGCATTCTGAAATCATAGGATACGTCCTTTATATTAAGCTGCATGGCAAAAAGATTGTCAGTGTACTTGCCGAATGCTTCCCTGTTAAAGAAGTTGCCCCAGCGGCCGATTATTTGACCTGTTATTAGCCCGATACATCCGGTATCCGCAAGCAGCCAAAAAGGATATTTTTTGACTCTGGAAAACACAACTGCTGCCAGTATTGCTCAGAATATACCGCCGTAAATCATCAGGCCGCCGCTTCTTAGATTAAATATCTCAAGAAGATTGTCCTTAAATTCATCCCAGGAAAAAACCACATAGCCTAATCTTGTAAAAATTACCGATACTACTATGGCAATCAGGGCAAAATCCAAATACAGCTCAGGATCCTGGCCTGTCTTCTTTGCTATCCATTCGGCTATAAGAAATCCGCACAGCATTCCAAACCCGATTATCATGCCATAGAAAGCAATACGAAATCCGAAGATGTCAATGCCTGTCGGAACATTCTTTAATTCTATTCCCAAATTCGGAAACCTTATATTGGTTAAGGCCTCACTGCTAAGCAGTATTCCCATTATGTTCACCACTTTCTCGTTATTTAATTATACATTAAAGCGGAAAAGAATGACATCTCCGTCCTGAACAACATAGTCCTTTCCTTCCAGGCGTACCAGGCCCTTTTCTCTTGCCGCATTATAGCTTCCGCATTTTACCAGATCATCGTAATTGACTATCTCTGCCCTTATAAAGCCTCTTTCGAAATCCGAATGTATCTTTCCTGCCGCCTGAGGTGCCTTGGTGCCGTCCTTAATTGTCCAAGCTCTTGTTTCCTTGGGACCTGCGGTTAAGAAGCTGATAAGACCCAAAAGCCTGTAGCTTGCTTTAATAAGTTTATCCAGTCCGGATTCTTCAAGTCCCAAATCCTCCAGGAAAATTTTTCTTTCTTCATCATCCAGTTCTGCCATTTCCTGCTCAATTTTGGCACATATGACAAACACTTCTGAGTTTTCTTCTGCCGCTATTTCTTTAACCTCTTTGACATATGGATTATTTGCACCGTCATTTGCGTAATCTTCCTCATTGACGTTTGCAGCATAGATAACAGGCTTTGCGGTAAGAAGGTTATAGGTGGCTATAAGCTTACTCTCTTCTTCTTCCGCCACAAAAGTCTTGGCCGGTTTTCCTTCCTCCAGATGGAGTTTTAACCTTTCAAGCATTTCCAGCTCTTTAGCCAAATCCTTGTCATTTTTTGCCCCTTTGGCAGTTCTTGCAATTCTTCTTTCCAAAATTTCCAAATCAGAGAATATAAGCTCCAAATTTATTGTTTCAATATCTCTCCTAGGATCGACCGAGCCTTCTACATGGACTATATTGGAATCCTCGAAGCAACGGACTACATGAACAATGGCATCGACCTCTCTGATATGGGAGAGGAATTGGTTGCCGAGGCCTTCTCCTTTTGAAGCTCCTTTAACAAGTCCGGCTATATCCACAAATTCGATGATAGCGGGAATAATTTTTTCAGAATTATATAGATCAGCCAGTACCTGCAGTCTTTTGTCAGGTACGGATACAATTCCTACATTCGGATCTATGGTACAAAAAGGATAATTGGCCGATTCCGCACCGGCTTTTGTCAGTGAATTAAACAGTGTGCTTTTGCCTACATTGGGTAAGCCTACGATACCTAGTTTCATATATTCGTTCCTTCCTTTATATTGTCAAGATTTCTTCTTATATTAGTCCTTTATTAGTCCTTTGTTTCAAAAACAATTAAAATCCCATCATCAAATTCGACTATTCCTTCTTCATCTGCAATCTCATTGCTGATTCCCAGACTGCTTCCTTTTATCAGTGTTATCCCGTCCAAAGGATATTTAAAACCACGCAGCTTTAAACCCTTTACCTGATATGTAAAAGGAAGAAGGGATACAAAACTGCCGTGTTGCTTGTCTTTCTTTATAACAAAATTTTCGGCTTTAAGATAAATTTTATTATTTGTATCTATAATTTTTGCATCAATTTTCTTCTCTAATGCTGTATAAAGAAGGTTAACATTAGCCAGAGTATGATCCAGGCGGGTACCGGTTGCGCCTGCAAAATCAATAACCGAAGGGTTCTTCGTTAAGGCCAGCTCAAAAGCCAGCTCGGTATCAGTCATATCCTTTTGCGAAGGAAATGTCATTATCGCTATGGATTTTTTCCTGTATTTATTTAATATTTCCGTACCTGCGGAATCAAAATCCCCCAGTATATAATCAGGCAAAATATTTAGCCTGTCCAATGCAAGTAAGCCTCTGTCAGCAGCTATAATCACAGAATACTGTTCCTTTAATATCAGGGAACGTAAGAAATCATATTCTATATTGCCCCCGGTTACTATTAATACCTTGCTATTGTTATTCAAATTTCCTGAATACCTCATAATATCTGTTTATATTTGCCGTTATGTCTCCTTCAAATATGCTTGTTCCGGAAACAATTACATTGGCTCCGGCCTCTAAAACGTCTGCCACATTATCCGGTGTTATGCCTCCGTCTA
>CAZIHC010000006.1:0-22379 GCA_964538605.1 uncultured Herbinix sp.
GCGATTATGTAATCCTTGTCGGCAAAAGGCAGACCCAGGCAATCCGTGAAGGCCTTATAAGTGAAGGGTTTGACGAATCAAAGCTTTATATTACCGATTATTTTGATGATGCAATAAATCACGCTTATAATATTCATACGGATAAACATAAATATATACTGCTTGAAAATGATTTACCGGATAATTATTGAGAGGAGATTTGATATGAAAATTAAAGTAGCGGTTATGTTCGGTGGCAAAAGTGTTGAACATGAAGTTTCAGTAATCTCTGGAATACAGGCTATTGCAAATATGGATAAGGATAAATACGATATTATCCCCGTATATATAACCAAACAGAATGAAATGTACATAGGAGACGCCGTAGGCGACATTGAGGCTTATAAAAATATAGATAACTTACTTAAAAACAGCCGCCGGGTTATTATGGTGAGTGACAAGGGCCAGGTAAAGCTAATATCCTATCCCATGAAACTGTTTAAAAAACCTGAAGAGATAATTATAGATGTTGCCTTCCCCATTGTTCACGGTACCAACGTAGAAGACGGCACCCTGCAGGGTTATCTTAAAACCCTGGGTATTCCCTTTGTCGGTTGCGATGTCACCGCTTCAGCAATCGGAATGGACAAATACTATATGAAAGCCATTTTAAAGGACTGCGGTATTCCTGTTTTAGACTGCCTTACCTTTACTACAGGTGATTATAAAAATATTGACAAAATTATTGAAGATATTGAAAATGCATTCTCCTATCCCGTTATTGTAAAACCGGTGAATTTAGGTTCCAGTGTAGGTATTAAAATGGCAAACAATAAAGATGAATTAATTTCTGCCATAGACGATGCTTTCCTTTATGCCAATAAAATCCTTGTAGAACATGGTATTAAGAATTTAAGAGAAATAAATTGTGCCGTTTTAGGCGATTTCAACGAAGCCATAGCATCGGAGTGTGAAGAGCCTCTTCGTAATTCAGATATTTTAAGTTATGAAGACAAGTATCTTTCAAACGCAAAGGGTGGCTCCAAAGGTATGGCAAGCGTTTCAAGAAAAATACCGGCAGAGTTATCTGAGGAAATGAGAGAAAAAATCCGGTCCATGGCCGTAAAAGCATTTAAACATCTCGGATGTAACGGAGTAGCAAGAATAGATTTTATAATAGATAAAGATACCGGAAACCTCTACTTTAATGAAATAAATACAATCCCCGGTTCTCTAGCATTTTATTTGTGGGAGCCTGTAGGTATTCCTTATAAGGAACTCTTAAGCAGGCTGATTGAACTTGCTTTAAAAAGAAAAAGGGAAGAAGAAAACATAACGTTTTCTTTTGATACCAATATATTAAATATGTCTTCTTTCGGAGGTTTAAAAGGAGCCAAAAATGGTAAATAGCCGCATCCTTGATAATCCTATACCAAATATGGATTTGCCGGAAAAATGGACTGAAAACGGTTTTATCTTATCCAAATTGGTATTGATTGATGAAAACATGGGATTTATTATAGATTTGCAGTATCCCAAAATGAATTTTAAAAATACTTTTAATAAATGCCTGGTTCGGGAGGAATTACTCGAAAGGTTAAAAATTGCTCAAAGCTTCCTGCCCGAAGGTTACAGGTTTAAAATATACGATGCCTGGCGCCCTATTAAGCTGCAGGAAGAATTATATGAAGTTTATTCCTCTCTTTTAATAGAAAAATATAATTTAAACGCTCTTTCGGATAGTGAAAAAGAAAAAATTTTGTCCGGGTTTATATCACCACCGGTTCATGAAAGGGACAATCCGCCTGTACATACAACAGGCGGTGCCATAGATTTGACTATAGTGGACCCAGACGGAATTATATATTTTCCCTGTCAATATTATCTTTTTATTATACGTACGTTTAATATTAAATCTTAATATTTCTCATAATGAACCTTAGAAGGATCATACCGGTCCACAAATTTATTTTCCTGACCTTCTGCCGGATATCCGATAGGAATCACACAAAACGGCTTTAACTTCTTACCTAACCCGAATATATTTCTTATATAGTCCATTCTGTCTTCTATAGGGGCAACTCCTAGCCATACGGCTCCCAAACCAAGATAGGCGGCTTCCAGTAAGATATTTTGGGTTGCAGCCCCCAGGTCCTGTTCCCAATGATGTTTATATCTCATTCTGTCTTCATTGCCTAATACAACAATAGCCAAAGGGGCTTCGGCAACCATTTTCGAATATGGGCTAAGTTCAGCCAGTTTCCTAAGGTTTTCTTTATCCTGTACAACTATAAATTCCCACGGTTGCTGATTAACCGCAGATGGTGCCTGCATAGCTGCTCTTAAAATTTTGTCTATTTTTTCCTGTTCTACCGCCTGTTCTTTATACTTCCGAATACTTCTTCTGTTAAAAATGGCATCCATATAAATTCCTCCTTAACCATTCCTATATTCTAAAACAGCCGTAATTTAACTCTTATGTAATTTGATATATCAAATTATACCATAAAGGATATAAAACTAAAAATAAATTAATAATTACTAATAAATTTTCAAATCCTTTTCATACTAATAATAAAATAATATTTAGTAAAGGAGATACAGCATTGAGAAAATTATTATATATAACAGTCAACTCAAAACCTGAAAACTTATCATCCTGCAAAACCGTGGGAAGAGCCTTTGTAAATAAATTCATTGAAAAATATCCGGAATTTACAGTTGAAGAACTGGATTTATATAAGGCTCATATACCAAGGCTTGAATACCAGTATTTTGTAAAAAGAAACTGCATAATAAACGGAGATGCTCTTAAGGATTTAGACGAAAAAGACCAAAGAGAAGTTCAAAAAATCGTTGACTTGTGTAACCAGTTTATCAGTGCGGAAGTTTATGTAATTGCTTCACCGATGTGGAGCCTGTCATTCCCTTCACCATTAAAAGAATATATAGACTGCATAGTTCAAGAAAATAGGACAATTGCATTCCCGGACGACGGTGATAAACCGGTAGGACTTTTAAACGATAAACCAAGGACCGTAGTTTATATCCAGTCATCAGGAGCCCATATACCCTTTATGCTGAGGCCTATAATGAATAAAGGCTTAAATTATATCGAAGATATAATGAAATCTATGGGCATAAGCTCCTTTGAACGTCTGTTGGTTGATGGTACAGGAGATACAGAAAAAGAAAGAATTGATGCCATTAATAGGGCTATGGAAAAAATTGATGATATAATAGAACGGATAGAAGTAAGAAAGGCTATGTATGTATAAAGTTGCTTAAAAAAAGTATACAAAAATGCCTGATTACTTTTCTTTAACGGTTTATAACTATTGGTAATTTATACTCACACTATGGCGTATTATTGACTTGCACCTATCAGATTACACCCATACGGGTGCACAATGAAAGCTCCTTGCCACAGGTATTACCCTGCGGTAAGGAGCTGTTTTTTGTACTATATTCATACCACATAAAAAATTACTACCTGATACTGCCTTCTCCGCCCATAAGCCTTGTCAATTCCTCAATTTTCTCAATCGGAAACGGCGGTTGTGAGAGAGGTTTCATTGCAATGGACATTAGCTTCATAGGATTGTCATCAGCAGCTATTCGATTAGAGCTTAATGCTCCGCATATTTTGCACCTATTGATAATTGCCCATTCCCCATTCTTTCTCACCCATACTGCTATGGGTTCCATATGCCCCCCGCAATCTGCCGCCCTGTCACCGGGTTCAATATCCAGATGCAAACTGCAAAGGCAGTTGGGGCAATGGTTTCTATGGTTACTTCCCGCTCCTTCAGGAACAACAAGTCTCCCACAAACTTTACAGGTAAAAGTCTCATTGCATGCATTGGTTTTATAGTAACCTTTTTTATATTTCTTTATTTTATTTTCTCTGTTCAATTTGTTTACCTCCGTATAGCATCATAATTTGATAGCCTATGGGAGGTATACTAGACGAATCCGGTATAACCTCCCGGCTATACTACGGACTCCATATGATTTCTATTTTTCAACATAAAAATAGCCCTCCTGAAAATTTATATATAATCAAGCATATGCCTGACTATCTCTATTTATTTTATTATATAATAAACCATTTTTGCTAAATGGGAAATACTTTTTTATTATGCCATTTTTTATAACCGGTAAATCCTCATTCTGTTTCTTTGTAACCTATAAATCGGTAAGTAGCACTTTCTTGTTAAAATACCAATTTCAATTATGCCCTGTCTGCAGAGTTTTGCAGACAGGGCGGTTATAATTTACCGATGATTCAAGCCACTCTAATCCTCATCTACACTTTTATCATCAGAGCAACCGTTTCCACATGCGAGCTATGGGCAAACTGATCTACAGCCCGTACTTTCTTAAGTTCATAGCCGTTGGCATTCAGATATTTTAAGTCCCTTGCCAAAGTGGCAGGGTCGCAGGAAACGTAGACCACTTTCTTCGGAGCTATTGATATTATGGTATCCAGAAGTTTTTGGTCGCAACCCTTTCTTGGGGGGTCCACCACAATAACATCGGCTTTAATATTTTCTTCATTATGTTTTCTTGGAAGTACCTCTTCCGCTGCTCCTACAAAAAATTCAACGTTTTCTATTCCGTTGATATTGGCATTGGTTCTGGCATCATCTATAGCCTGGGGAATAATCTCAACACCATAAACCTTCCTCGCTTTCTTGGCAAGAAACAGTGATATGGTGCCGATTCCGCAATATAAATCCCATACCACTTCATCTCCTGTAAGGCCGGCATAGTCTAAAGCTATCTGATACAGCCTGTGAGTTTGTAAGGGATTTACCTGAAAGAATGATAAAGGTGAAATCCTGTATTTTATGCTACCGATATAATCGGTTATATAAGTTTCTCCCCAAACCTTTATTACTTCTTCTCCAAGGATTACATTGGTCTTTGCGGTGTTAATATTCAGACATATACTTGTAATGCCAGGAATTTTTCTCAGACCTTCCACCAGCTCTTTCTTGTGCGGAAAATCCCTGCCGTTTATAACCAGGCATACCATGACTTCCCCGGTAGTATAACCTACACGGATAAGAATGTGCCGAAGAAGCCCCATATGCTTCGTTTCATTATAAGGCTCAATATTATACTTTTCTATAAAGGACCGCATAAAGCGGATAATCGGCATATTAATTTCAGCGCCGATATAGCAATGGTCTGTATCTATAATCGAATGAGTCCTTTCAGCATAAAAGCCGATAATTACTTTACCCTCCTTGTTTTTGCCTACGGGAAATTGGCTTTTATTCCGGTAATAATAAGGTTTCTCCATCCCTAATATAGGCTCCATAGGAATGTTTTCAAAGCCCCCTATCCTTGCCAGGCAGTTTCTTACTTTATTTTCTTTGTATTCAAGCTGCTTTGCATAATCTATATGCATTATCTGGCATCCGCCGCATTTTTCTGCCTTGTCGCATCGAAGAATAACCCTGTATGGGGAAGCTTCGATAACCTCCAATAATTTGGCATAACCGTAGGATTTTCCGGCCTTCATTACCTTAACAAGAACCTTGTCTCCTACTACCGTGTTTTTTATAAAGAGGGTATAGCCTTCATATTTTCCTATGCCTTCTCCCTCTGAACCTATATCTTCTATTGTAACAACCAGTTGATCATTCTTCTTTACCATATCTTCTGCTGCTTTCCTTTATTTTTGTTATTCAATACTTTTTGAGCTTCTCATTATATTTGAATCAAAAAGCCGTTGATATCCCATCCACTCAACACTTGCATCGCAGGAATTTAATAATTCGGACATGGTTTGAAGCTTAGCATCGGTATTATCTGCAAAATGCAGTGCCATAGCTTCAATTGTTGCAGGTTTTTTAGGCGAACCGTATTCCAGTTCTCCGTGATGAGCCAGTATGCAGTGTATCAATTCGCTGGCCAGCTTATCGGGAAAACATACTATTTCTTTTATTTTTTCGGATACCATATTGGCTCCTATAAAAATATGCCCCAATAATTGCCCTTTGTCAGTATAATCGTTTCTCGGGAAAGGAGCAAGCTCTTCCATTTTCCCTATGTCATGAAGAAGAGCAGCCGTAAGTAACAGATCCCTGTTTATTATAGGGTAATTGGCCGCATAATAATCACATAAATTAACTACACTTAAAGTATGTTCCAAAAGACCTCCTATAAAGCTGTGATGTACACTTTTGGCGGCCGAATGGTTTTTAAATTTTTTAACAAACTTTTCGTCGGTTATAAAGAATCTTTCTGCCAGCAACCTTAGATTTAAGTCCTTGATAGAACTTATATACTTCTTTATTTTTTGGTACATTTCTTCGATATCTTTGCTGGTCTTTGGGAAATAATCCTCAGGATAATATTCGCCTTCTCTGCATTTATATATTTTGCTTACATTTAACTGAAGCGCATCCTGAAAACTGGTCACCCTCGCATCTATATGTACGAAGTCCATCGCTTCGTAAGGTCCGATTTCACAGTTAAAGTCCCATATTTTCGCATCGATTGTACCTGTTTTGTCCTGTAAAATCAAAGATACGTATTCTTTTCCGCTTTTACCGGTCAAAATCTGCTTAGATTTGCACAGATATATTTCGTTTTTTATTATGTCTCCCTCTCTTAAATCCCGGATGTATTTCATCTCTACCTTGACCTTTCTAATACTTGATAAATAAGCTTATTTCTATTATAGCCTACCACAAAAAATATATAAAGTGAATAATTAATCCATTCAATCAAATCAGCTATGCTATATTTAGATTTTATTATTCAAATTGCTTTTATAAATCAATAGGAAAATAGTAGTATTTTTTGGCAAGTTGCCCCATTTTAAATCAGAGAAAAAGATATGGGTCAGAGAAAACAAAATTTATTATTTGAAATTTATTAAATATATGAGATTTATTAAAAAATTTTATTCCGGATTTTTTACTGATTTGAGTGCTGTCTATGGCAATAAGTTGGGGATAAATTTAAAGTATAAAAAAGACTGCTGCCTTTACTTCTTGGCATCAGCCTTTTAAATTCTTATTTTCGCTTTTCAGCCAGAATAACCTTTAACTCCAACTCCTTATCCGTGGATCCGGAAGTTCTTTTTATCTTAAAGGTTACCTCCGTTCCGGGTTCATATTCTGAAATGGTGCTGTAAAAACCGTTCATATTGAAAATGTTTCGCTCATCTACGGCTAGAATTATGTCCCCGCTCATTAATCCCGCCGTAAAAGCAGGCGAATCTTTAATAACTTCATAAACATAAACTCCGTTTGTTACATTATATTCCGTTTTGGCAGCCTGCGGCAAATTCTCTGCAATCACCCCGCAATATATCCTCGAAGTCTGGCTAAGCATCCTGTCAATATAGGGTTTTATTTTGCTGATGCCTATTACGGTACTTAATTCTTTATTTAAACCTTTCTTCAGGGTTCTCGTTATTATACCTATAATCTCTCCTTCAAGATTTACTATTACTCCGTCGCTCTCACTGTTGAAACTCATATTGGTGTGGAATAAATCCAGCTCGTTATCCGTTATACTTACGCTGCTTCCCTTACTTGTAATTATACCTATATCAATTGAGGATGTATAACCGTTTGGATTTCCCAGTGCAATAATAGGGCTGCCCGCCATAAGGGAATATGACTCGCCGAAACTGGCAACAGTAATATTATCATAAGCTTTAATCGGAATATCGTCTATATTTACGGCAATAACAGCCAGATTTAACTCCGTTTCATAATCAAGCAAAACCGCATCTGCGGAGGATATGTCATTTATCATTATTTTAATGCTGCTTGCGTCCTTCACTCTGTCGAGGCTTACCAGCAGTTTTAATTGGCTGCCGTTGTTCTCCACCACAACGCCTGTGGTATTTATTGTTTTTTCGATAGGATTTCCGAACCAATCTTTCCCTTGAATTATACTTGTTACCTTTAAGATTGATTTTGAAGTTTCATAGGATAGCCTCTTTAAATCATTATATATAGCAATATAATCTTCTATATCGGCATCAACGGTTTCAACCATAACAGGCTGGGGTTCATCTTTTGGCTCATTTTCCCCTTGTCCGGAAACTTCTTTGGTATCCCCTGTTTGGTTATTATTTTCATCTTCGTCCTGCCGTACACTTCCGGGTTTTTGGTTATCATCATTGTCATCCGGTTCATCAGCCGGGTCTTCAGTTTCCCCGTTATTTTTGTACGGTACCTGAGTAGTAGCCTGAACCAAATTTTTGCTTGAATTTGCTTCTTCCTTGTGGAGCAGCTTATATAATCTGGGCTCGGCAATGCAAAAAGTTACCGCTGCAACAAGCCCGAATACAACCGCCATAAAAATCATCGTTAAAAACGGAAACAGAAATTTATTTATAAACTTTCTTTTTCTTGGACGTATCTGCTCTTTTATAAATACAAAATCTTTATTGTCATTAAATTTATCGGACATAATTTTTCTCCTTATTATTAAAGAAAAACCTCATCAGATACATTTTAAAAGGTGGTACGTAAGTCCTATTTTATCAGCTACTTATGAACATATTATGAATAGATTGTAAACAAAAACCATGCTTTATATGATAATAATACCGTCAGCCAAATAATACAAGTCCAAACATATAAATACGATTTTTTTGTTTTATTTTCCCACAAACTAAGGTAAAATAGAATATGATATAATATGGTATCTGAATATGACATAAACCTTGAAAGGTATGATCGGACATGAATGATAAAGCGTTAAGAACACTTGAATATAATAAAATAATACGTATGTTAACCGAATTGGCGTCCTCAAGCCGCGGAAAGGAACTATGCGAAAGTTTACTGCCGCAAAATGAATTATCGGCTATTTTACGCCTTCAAAAAGAAACATCCGACGCCCAATCCCGTTTGCTTCGTAAAGGGAACATTTCATTTTCGGGTATACATGATATCAGGCCTTCCCTTATGCGCCTTAAGGTAGGTTCTGCCTTAAATGCAATTGAACTGCTCCGAATAAGTTCCATACTTGATGCTACTCTTCGCATCAAGGCATATGGTGGATACACCGGCAAGGATGACGAGGAAGTATCAGCCTATTCCCTGACCGAATATTTTGAGGGCCTGGAGCCCTTAACTCCGTTTAATAATGAAATTAAACGCTGTATTATATCCGAGGAGGAAATTGCGGACGATGCCTCCCCTGCCCTAAAAAGCATCCGCAGGCTTATTCGTAACATTAACGATAAAATACACACCGAATTGTCCTCAATTTTGACATCCTCCAGAAATATGCTTCAGGAGCATATTATTACCATGCGAAACGGCAGGTATTGCCTGCCTGTTAAAGCGGAATTTAAAAATCAGTTCCAGGGTATGATCCATGATCAGTCCTCTTCAGGCTCAACCCTGTTTATCGAACCTATGGCCATAGTACGCCTAAATAACGAGCTTAGGGAACTTGCCATTCAGGAACAGGCCGAAATTGAGAAAATCCTTGCTACCCTGTCCGAAATGGCTGCCCAATATATAAACGATCTGGAATATAATTATAATACCTTAACGGAACTGGACTTTATCTTTGCTAGAGCTAAGCTTTCCCTGCAGATGAAGGGGACAGAGCCTAAATTCAATAACAATGGCATAATAAATCTTAAAAAAGCCCGTCATCCCTTAATTGATCCTAAGCATGTTGTCCCCATAGACGTAAGAATAGGCCGCGACTATAACATGCTGATCATAACCGGGCCCAATACCGGAGGCAAAACCGTTACTTTAAAGACCGTAGGCCTCCTTACCCTGATGGGGCAGGCAGGCCTTCATATACCTGCTTTCGATAATTCTGAACTTGCTATCTTTAAAGAAGTATACGCCGATATAGGGGATGAGCAGAGCATAGAACAGAGCTTAAGTACCTTTTCAGCCCATATGACCAATATTGTTACTATTCTGCAAAATGCAGACAAAGATTCCTTGGTGCTTTTGGATGAGCTAGGTGCGGGAACAGACCCTACGGAGGGTGCTGCCCTTGCCATGGCTATACTTTCATATCTTAATAAAATGGGCATCAGGACACTGGCAACCACCCATTACAGCGAGCTTAAAATATATGCTCTGTCCACCGAAGGCGTTATGAATGCCTCCTGCGAATTTGATGTTGAAACATTAAGGCCTACCTATCGGCTTCTTATCGGAATCCCGGGTAAAAGCAATGCTTTTGCCATATCAAAAAAACTTGGCCTTCCTGAATTTATCATAGAAGATGCAAAAACCAGGATCGGCAGACAGGACAGAACATTTGAAGATCTTATCAGTGACTTGGAAAACAGCAGAAAAACCATAGAAAAGGAACAGGAGGAAATCTCACGTTATAAAGCAGAAATAGAAAGGTTAAAAAACGAACTTAGCAAAAAGAATGAAAAGATCGAAGCAAACAAAGAGCGAATTCTTAGGGAAGCTAAAGAGCAGGCTGCCAAAATCCTTCAGGAAGCAAAAGATTTTGCGGACGAAAGCATACGAAAATTTAACCGCTGGATGCAGGAGGGTGGCAATATAAAAGATATGGAGGCTGCCCGCAGCCAGATTCGTGACCGCTTAAGCGAAGACGAAGGCCTTCCTAAGAAAAAAGATAAACCGGCAAAAAAATTATCACCCAAGAATTTAAAGGTGGGCGATACCGTATTTGTTTCAAGTCTCGGAATAAAAGGAACGGTAAGTACATTGCCCAATGCCAAAGGTGATTTATATGTACAGATGGGAATTTTACGCTCCCTTGTAAATATTAAGGATCTTGAACCGGCAGAGGAGGAAGAAAATAGGCCCGCCATAAGCAGTTCTACCCAAAGCGGAAAAATCAGAATGTCAAAGTCGGCCTCCATAAGTCCGGAACTTAACCTGATAGGCAAAACCGTAGATGAAGCTTTGTTTGAACTTGACAAGTATCTGGATGATGCATATCTTGCCCATTTGCCTCAGGTTACCATTATTCACGGAAGAGGTACGGGGGCCTTAAGAAACGCTATCCATTCTTACCTTAAGCGTTCTAAATATGTTAAAGACTTTAGAATCGGTGGCTACAACGAAGGAAATACAGGCGCTACAATTGTTGAATTAAAATAATTATATAGATGGAGGTAGTTATGATATCAAAACAGAAAATATTAATTGTAGACGATGATGTTAATATTGCCGAACTGATATCTTTGTATCTGACAAAAGAATGTTTTGATACCAGAATTGTTCATAACGGTGAAGATGCATTAAAAGAATTTGAAAATTATCAGCCCAATTTAATCCTGCTTGATCTGATGCTTCCCGGCATCGACGGCTATGAAGTATGCCGTGAAATCAGAAAGACATCCAAAGTCCCAATTATAATGCTTTCTGCAAAAGGCGAAGTCTTTGATAAGGTACTGGGTTTGGAACTTGGCGCCGACGATTATATTATTAAGCCTTTTGATTCCAAAGAACTGGTAGCAAGAGTCAGAGCGGTATTAAGAAGATTTAACCCGATTCCCGAACAGGATAAAGAAGAAAAGATTACAGGCAAATATGTAAAATATCCTGACCTTATAATAAATATCAGCAATTATTCGGTTCAATATTACGGCAAAAATATTGAAATGCCTCCGAAAGAACTTGAACTTTTATATTTTCTTGCCTCAAATCCCAATCAGGTATTTACAAGAGATCAATTACTTGACCATATATGGGGTTATGAATATTTCGGAGACACCCGGACAGTGGATGTACATATAAAAAGATTAAGGGAAAAAATTAAAGACCATAACGACTGGAGTATAGCCACGGTTTGGGGAATCGGCTACAAATTTGAGGTAAAGAATCCGGGAAGATAACATTTTATTTACAATAAAAGGACAGGCAGGTGCATGCCATGAAAAAAACTCTTTGGGCAAGATTAATTACATGCTATCTGATTTCGGTTGTGCTGGTTTTTGTATTTGTCAATACATACGGTATGGCCTTGCTGCAAAAAAAACTAAAAAAAGACCAAACCAACCTTTTATATAAAGAGGCTTCATTAATATCTGCCTCATACAGAGGTACCTTATTTGATCATGAACAAAGCCCGGATAATCTTGCTTCCCAATTCAGGTCCATAAATACATACCTAAATATCCGCGTCTGGATTGTAAACAGGGACGGACAGATTGTAGCGGATTCCTCCAATATAGATAATCCTCCTAATGTAAATTTAAATGACCTTGACCCCGGCTTTTTAAATAAAACAATTTCCGAAAATACAATGTTTGAAAGCCTTTTTAACGAACCTATGTTAAGTATTATCCGAAGAGTTGATTATAACTTCAGGCTGCGGGGTTATATTGTACTTCACTCACCGATGAGTGAAATCCAAAATAAGGCTTATATCTATATGGATGTAATCAATATATGTTTTTTGATAATTTTCCCTCTGCTGTTTTTAATATTTATTTATATATACTATATTACGGCAAAACCGTTGAAGCATCTTATGAAGGCTGCCGTAGAATACGGTTCCGGCAATTATAATTATAAAATAAATATTAAAGGCCCCAGTGAATACAGGGATCTGGCGGCAGCATTATCCTTTATGGCGCAAGAAATAAGCCAGCTGGACGATTATCAGAAAAAGTTTGTGGCCAATATTTCTCATGACTTCAGATCTCCATTGACCTCAATCAAAGGATATGCGGAAGCCATAATGGACGGGACTATTCCTCCCGATATGCAGAATAAATACCTGAATATAATTCTTTTTGAGACCGAAAGGCTAAACAAACTGACCTCAAGCCTTCTTGAGCTTAACAGATTTGACAACAGGAGCGCCATGCTTGATATAGTTACCTTTGATATAAATTATATTATAAAGAAAACTGCAGAAAGTTTTGAAGGCGCATGCAAGGCAAAAAAAATTACCCTGAATCTGATTTTTTCTTCTCCCGAAACATATGTTGAAGCGGATATGGGCAAAATTCAGCAGGTACTTTATAACCTTATAGACAACGCCATAAAATTCAGTCACAATAACTCTGAAATCAAAGTATCTACTGAAGAAAAGGGTGAAAAAGTTTTTGTATCGGTTAAGGATTACGGTATCGGAATCCCGAAAGATGCGATAAAGAAAATTTGGGACAGATTTTACAAGACTGATGCATCAAGAGGAAAAGATAAGAAAGGAACGGGGCTTGGACTTTCCATTGCCAAGGAAATTATCCAAGCTCATAATGAAAATATTAATGTCATCAGCACTGAGGGTGTAGGATCGGAATTTATATTCACTCTGAAAAAATCGTCTGAGTAAATCAACGCAAAAAAATAGCGCCGATTTACACTTCATTCCATTTGTGGGTGTGCAGTTCCCCTTGAAGTTTCATACCTTCAAAATTGTTCTGCCTTAAAGCCTCATAGAGAATAATTGCAACCGAATTACCCAGGTTAAGTGATCTGATATTTCCTACCATCGGTATACGGATGCAATTTTCTTTATTTGAAAGTAAAATTTCCTCAGGTATTCCTGCACTTTCTTTCCCAAACATAATGAAACAATCCGGTTCATATTTTACATGGGTATAAGGCTTAAGTGCTTTAGTTGTAGCCATATAGATTTTAGGATAATTGTTCTTTTTCAAAAAATCCTCATAGCTGTCATATACAACATAATCAAGGTCTTTCCAATAATCCAGTCCCGCCCTTTTTATCTGTTTTTCATTCAGTTTAAAACCCATAGGTTCAATTAAATGAAGCCTGGTATTGGTGGCTACACATGTTCTTCCGATATTTCCTGTATTTGCCGGAATTTCCGGCTCCAATAGTACTATATTCATATTTTTAATCGTCAGACTCCTTTTATAGCGATATTAATCTCTATTTTTTTGTTATTATCATATTCCAAAGGAATGCAAATATTTGTAGCTTGTGCATGGGTGAAGGACATTGAACCGGTTCCTACCGTCGGAGGAGTAATATCCATGGATATACCCTGAGTTGAAAAAATAGTGGCTGCATTGCCCAAAATCATATTTCCCAGCTCACTGATAGCGCTCTTGGCAAAATCGTCCATCTCGGTTATGGGCATCATAATCATCTTGGATGCTATATCACAAGCAATTTCATGTTCAAATGCGATTAAAACCTGACCTTTTATTTTTCCCGTAAATCCTATTATTATAATTATGGTATTGTTCAGGAAAATAGGTTCTTTAATGTATGGTTTGCCTATCTTTGGTTCAACAAAACACATTTCTTTTATGATCCTTGATGATGCCATTAAAAAAGGATTGATATATTCAACATTTACAGTCATAAAATACCTCCCGGTGTATTAACAAACTTATCTTTAGTAATTTTTATTTTACTGATTTTTTCTGATTTTATTTACAAAATGTTCAATTCTTTCTGTTGCTATTTTTAAGTTTTCAATTGAGTAAGCGTATGATATTCTCAGAAACCCTTCTCCGCAATCTCCGAATGCCGTTCCCGGTACGACTGCCACTTTTTCTTCCATAAGTAATTTTGTAGCAAATTCTTCCGATGACATATTAAGGCTTTTAATACACGGGAAAACATAAAAAGCACCAAAAGGCTCAAAACAATTAAGCCCCATGTTATTAAAAGCATGTACAAGAAATCTTCTTCGCTTATCATAAGCATCTCTCATTGTCTCGACATCGGCATCTCCGTTTCTTAAAGCCTCAATTGCCGCATACTGACTGGTCGTAGGCGCACACATTATAGCAAACTGATGGATCTTTGTCATCTGTTCAATAATTATAGCAGGACCGACCGCATACCCCAATCTCCAACCGGTCATAGCATAGGATTTTGAGAAGCCGTTTATAACAATGGTCCGCTCCCGCATACCGGGAAATGAGGCAATGGATACATGTTTTTTTCCATAGGTTAGTTCGGCATATATTTCATCGGAAACGACAATTATGTCTTTCTCGATAATTACATCCACCAAATCCTTTAGGTCATCATACTCCATAATAGCTCCCGTAGGATTATTGGGAAATGGCAATACTAAAATTTTGGTTTTGTCCGTAATAGCAGCCAGCAGCTGTTCCTTTGTCAGTTTGAAATTATTTTCTTCCTTTAGCTCAATTACAACAGGAACTCCTCCGGCCAGTAAAGTACATGGATGATAAGATACATAGCAAGGTTGAGGAATCAAAACTTCATCACCGGGGTCCAGCATGGCCCGAAATGCCAGGTCAATTGCTTCGCTTCCCCCGACTGTCACCAGAACTTCCCGTTCATAATCATATTTCAGATTAAACCTTCTATGTAAGTAGTTGCAAATTTCAATTTTTAATTCTTTAAGACCGGAGTTGGAAGTATAAAAAGTCCGGCCTTTTTCCAATGAATAAATGCCTTCTTCTCTTATATGCCACGGGGTATCAAAATCAGGCTCGCCGACACCAAGGGAAATGGCATCTTTCATTTCACTGACAATATCAAAGAACTTTCTGATCCCCGAAGGTTTGATATTAACCACACTTTTGGATAACGGATTTCTCAAGGGCTAATCAACATCCTTTCATCTTTTTTGGCCTCTACCAAAGGAAGACCGTGTTCTTTATATTTCTTCAATACAAAATGGGTTGCGGTACTCTGTACCCCTTCCATAGGTGCCAGTTTTGCAGATACAAAATTCGCAACTTCTTTCAAAGTCTTGCCTTCTATTATAACCGTAAGGTCAAATCCGCCGGACATCAAATAAACAGATTGAACTTCGTCAAATTTATATATTCTTTCGGCGATTCTGTCAAATCCCAAACCTCTCTGAGGAATAACTTTGACCTCGATCAAGGCGGTAACCCTTTCACATTGAACCTTATCCCAATTAATTAAGGTAGGATATCCGCATATAATATGCTCTTCTTCCATCTGACTTATGATATTCGATACTTCCTCTTCAGTAGAACCCAGCATAGTCGCCAGATCTTTAGCTGTCAATTTGCTGTTTTTATCGATTGCTGCCAAAATCTTTTCCCTCATCCCTATTCCTCTCTTCTAAACTTTTTTATATGAAATTATCATTTGCAAAATCAATCTAGGCGTATATAAGAAAGTTTACCTTTATTGCCTTTATTGGCAAACTATATTTTAATGAGATGCGGCAAAATTCCCTGTCGAATATGCATTAAATCACTTTATATAATTCGTCTGCTTTAGGCGGTTCCAAAAAGCGCCGTTCTTCACCGTTTAATATAATCCTGTCATTCCCCTCCGTAATCCGGCCGATAACTGTAGCAGGTATGCCTTCAGCTATTAATCGGTCTGTCAGCAAGTTGCCGCGGTCCGTTACAATCAGCAAACACCCGCCGGAAATCAGCATATATGGATTTATATCAAAAAACTCACATATTTCAACCGTTTCCTGCTTCAACTGTATTTTTTGCAGATCCACTTCCAGGCCGGTTTTGGATGCCGCCCCTATATCCCACAGGGTTCCGAAGATACCGCCCTCTGCAGCATCATGCATTGAGAAAACTCCGATCTCTCTGGCAATTTTTGCTTCGGGAACAACAGATATATAATCCAGCATCCTTTTTGCACTGTCTATAAAAGAGGCCGGGTACTTTTTTAAAAGTTCCTTTTCTTTGGCCCTTGCCAAAATAGCGGTTCCTTCCAACCCGGCCCATTTTGTCATAACAATTTCCTGACCGGGTTTGGCTTCCGATGTTCTAATTATATTCCTTTTCTTAATCTTACCGATACCGGTAACCGTTACAACAGGCTGATTTACAGCCTTTGTAACTTCGGTATGGCCACCGATAATTTCTATATTAAGATGCCTGCAAATACTTTCTGCTTCATTTATTAAATTTCTGAGATCGGTTTCACTACAACTTTCCGGCATCAATATTGTAAGCATTATTCCTATAGGTTCGGCTCCGCTGGAGACAATATCATTTGCAGCCACATGAACAGCATAGATACCTATATCCTGCAGCGTTCCCGTAACGGGATCAGTAGATAAAGCAACAGCATCGTCCCCATTTATATCAATAATCCCGCAATCTTCCCCGACAGCAGGACCTAAGAGAACCTCATCTCTTCTGTGCCTGATCTGATTTAAAACGGATCTTTTCAGGACGGTTTGGGGTATCTTGCCAATCTTCATGTCCTTCCTCCCAAAATAGCCTTTATTCATCCTCAGGTCCTTCCTCGTCCCACTCCGGATCCCAATAGATGTTGTCATTAATAATTTGCTGTTGTGCGCCCTGATTAATTCTGCTCTTTTGATTATCTCCCGTTTGCTCATTGTCGGATGAGCTGTCATCTCTATTGTCAGTCTGCGTATTCTGCCGATTCTTATTTTCGCCATCCGGCAAATTGTTATCGTCCCCGTTTTCTTCTATCTCCTTGGTTCCCACCGTTATATAACGAGGAGCGGGTGCATAATTACTTTTGTTAACAAGAGTCCTGCTTACTTCAACTCCGTTTTCATAAACTATCTTATAAAGTTCGGCTTTGTAACCGGTATGAGCAGCCTGAGTCACCTTTTTATAAGTAACAGGCTTAGTCGGATCTTCTTCTATAACATCCGGCGGAGGAGAAGTTTTGGATAGCACTCTGGTTTCAAATTCAATCCTTCTGTTTTTCGTATCTCTGGTTTCATGCCCCCAGATATTGAAAGTAATTTTGCGTCCCTTTGTATATGCTTCAATTAATATAGGAACATCGGTATTGTTTTTAAATTTAAAGTCTTTATATGTCCCGGCTATGGCAGCATCTCTGGACAAGTCCACATAACTGATAGTCATGGAATGCTCATGCCGCTGGACTACTTCCAGTTCAGCGTACAATACCGCATTATACAATGTAGTTGTAACCTGACATGCGCCTCCGCCGATACTGTCTATGACCTTTCCCTTTGAGTAAGCTCCGGCTACATGGTATCCGTTTTGCCTGGTAAATGGCGCCAGATGTTCGTAGGCCGAAAAAACTTCTCCCGGATATACCACCGTATTGTTTATCAGTCTGGCACCGTTAGCCAGGTTCTTAGCCCGGCTTTCCGAAGAATCAGCATATTCGGTAGTAAAAGTCCCCAAAATTGTATTGCATTTTTCTACTATGTCCCTTGTATATACCGGTTCCACATCTTCTAAAAATGCTTCCACCGTCAAATCGTTTCTGTCCCATGAATTAGAAACCAAATCAACTATATTTAAAACCGTTGCCTCAACATCCAGCTTTTTGCCAGGAATATGGTCCGTATAAATCATTTGCCCGTTTTTTCTTGATACGGATGCATTTACAGGCTCTATATTGAAAATATCCGATTTTGAAGAAACAAATTCCCTTACCTTGTTCTCATCCAGAACAAACTCCAGAGGCAACTTAATTCCTTCATATTCTATATCCTTTATGTCTTTATATCTTTTTATCAGATTTCCGCTTCTTCCAAGGCCAAGTGCCAACTCTACAACATTATTAATTCTATAAGTATATCCCAGTTCCCCCAGAGTCACAGACACTGATTTATCATTGGCCTGAATTGAAATTTTCTTATTTTTTAATACTTCTGCAAATTTGTCTACCGCTTCTTTGGCTTCTTCGGCTGTCATTCCGCCTACATCCACTTCGTCTATAAAAACACCTTTGATAATCCTGTTATCATCGGCTGCAAAAGCAAAAAAAACGCTTTGCGAGTACGCCATGAATCCGGATAAAACCAAAACAATGCAGCACATAACCAGGCGTCTGCTCATTAATCTTCCTCCTTTATAAATTTAAGTCAATATGAGCCTAATACACTTATCATCGGTGTTTTTAATAGTTTCTTCCTATTGTAACACAAAGAACGGAATATTCAACCAAAATCTTCTTTAATTGACATTTTATATTGAATTATATATATTAGTTAAATAAACTGAGTATCATCGGAACTGTCATTGAAAGAATAAGAAGAATTACAATAACAGTTGATATAATTTTTCTTGTTTTTCTGCTGCTTAATCTTAACATGTTTTCACCTTCTTTTTGATATTATAATAATTATTTTTTAAATATATATAATAAATATTTGACATAAAATAAGAAAGGCTGTGCAATATTTATGGGTTTTTTTACAACATTTGGTATTGTTATTATATTTGTCCTTTGGCTGAATTATGAAATAAGAAAAAACAACCGTCTTTCTCAAAAAAGCAGCGAGGAGTTCTGGGAAAAGGAAACCAAAGCCAATATGTCACGGAAAACCGATATTTCAAACCTGGATTATATCAGAATACCGTATGAAAAACTTCCTTTAAATGATACTCCCGACGATACAATAAATTCTTATCGTGATACTATTCTTTCACAATCAGATAAAAAAATACTTAATTTAAGCGGTTTTTCAAACACCGAACTGAAACTTAAATACGGAGCTGCCAATTTATCCAAACTTTCCGAATACGATAATAATTTTACCATATTGGTAGCAACTCTTCATAAGTGGGGCGAACGCCTATACCAGCATGGGTTTCATAATGAGGCCGTAGCAGTCCTTGAAGTCGCCGTAGAATGCAAGTCAGATGTTCGCAAAACCTATGAATTGCTGGCCCAAATTTATAAAACTCAGGGTGCCCCGGATAAAATTGATAATTTGATTGATGCGTTAAACAGTATAAATATAACCGATAAAGAAAATCTAGTATTAAAATTAAACAATATAAAAAAGCAAATATAATATTCAGTTTTTATGTAGAAGCTGTTTTATATTTTATGTTATTTTCTTTTATCATTCAAGGGTTTTTTGGCATATTTTCTTTACCTGAAAGCTTATTTTGCCCCATCTTTCCATATTCACAGAATTCCCTTAAGAAACATTGACCGCATTTGGGATTTCTGGCCGTACATATACTTCTTCCATGTGTTATTATTTGAATATTATACGGTATCCATTGCTCTTTAGGCAGTTTTTTCATCAGGTCAAATTCTATTTTAACTGGATCTTCTTCTTTGGTAAGGCCAAGACGCCCGGACACCCTTTTTACATGGGTGTCTACTACAATGCTGGGTTCTTTATAAATATTGCCCCTTATCACATTGGCTGTTTTTCTCCCTACCCCGGCCAGGCTGACCAAATCATCTATATCTCTTGGCACTTCACCGTTAAAGTCAGTTAAGATCCTTCTTGCACAGGCTATAATATTTTTTGCCTTGTTTTTATAAAATCCGGTTGAGTGGATATCATTTTCCAGTTCTTTCTGGTCCGCCGATGCAAAATCTTCAAGGCTTTTATATTTTTTAAATAAGTCTTTTGTTACCTGATTAACCCTGTCATCGGTACATTGGGCACTAAGTATCGTAGCTATCAACAGCTGCCATGGGGTCTCATAATTTAGGAAGCACCGCCCTTCCGTACCGTATACCCTGTTTAGCTCGGATATAATACCTCTTATCCGTTCTTTTTCCTTTTTTGATATTTTCTCTCCAGACATTTAACTACCTGCCTTTTTATTTTAATATTTATTTGCTGCTTATTCATCATTAAACTTATCGAAAATTTTTCTATAAAATCTCCTCTTATCTTACTTTAAATTTACCTGATTTTCAGCAAGATTTTATCTACTTTTCCGTAATAATACTGGTTTGGGCCGATCGGGTTATTGGGTCCCTTTTACTGTAGTCAAAGAGAATCAAGCATTTTTTCTTCACACCTTTACCTGTCTTTACGGATTCTAATATATCATAATTGAAATATTCAATATGAGCTTTTGCTTTGTCAATATTATGTTCAAGACAAATCCTTTTGAATTTTTGATATTCCACAGGTTGTCCTGCAAAATAAGGCCTGTTTTTTAATCCCTCTCTTAGGCAATAGTCATAAACGAGAATTTCTTTAAATACACCGGTTTCCTCATCCGTAAGTTTATCATTAACGTTTACAATATCGGCAAAAAATTCTAACAAGATTTCATATCTCTTCATCCTGGAATGTTCCAGTGTATAAAGTCCCTTTTTGTCATAATACCGATACAGGGAAAGATACATTTTCATCGGGGAATCAAAATAATGAGCCATAAATTCCATAGTATATGAAAACTGACCGCTGTTATAATACATATCCACCATATGGCTTATGCCTTTAAGCTCAAGAATTTCATCATAGGTTATATGATCTGTAAACAGGACTTCATAAGGAGGGAAATTGCAGCATTCTATCCCGTATTTTTCACAGTCCTTCTCAATCAGTGATCCTTTAAGGACTTTTAAGAATCCCAATTGAAGCTGGTCAGGTTTTAACCGGTAAACATCATTAAAAGATTTTTCAAAAGATTTATAATCCTCCAAAGGCAGCCCGGCAATTAAATCCAGGTGCTGATGGATATTACGTTTTTCCCTTAAATAATTAACATTACCTGCCAGTTTCTCAAAATCCACCATCCTGTTGATAGCTTTCATAGTTTCGGGATTTGTTGTCTGTACCCCGATTTCAAATTGGACAAGTCCCGGCCTTAAAGTTTCAAGGAGCTTAAGTTCTTCCTCAGAAAACAGGTCCGCCGTTATTTCAAAATGAAAATTTGTAATTCCGTTATCATTTTCCTTGATGAAATTCCATATTTCCATGGCCCTTTTCCTGTTGCAGTTAAATGTCCTGTCAACAAATTTGACCTGAGGAACCTGATTATCCAAAAATATCTTCAGTTCCTTTTTTACCAGGTTCATATTGCGAAATCTTACCCCTTTCTGAGCCGACGACAGGCAATAACTGCAGCTATATGGGCAACCCCTGCTGCTTTCGTAATATATGATTTTATTCTTCAGATCATTTATATCCTCATAGGGAAACGGGATATTATCAAGGTTCATAGGCTCTCTGGGGTCGGTTATAATTACTTCACAATCAGAATTGTCCCCTGTAGCTTTTAATTTGGCGCTTTCTTTAAAGGCAATTCCTTTAATATTTGCCGGTTCTTCTTCCAAGCCAAGATAATACCTGACAAGCTCATAAAATGTCTGTTCCCCTTCACCGATTACAATACCGTCAATTTCTTTGTATTTAATCAGGTACTCTTTAGGATTATAAGAAACTTCAGGTCCCCCAAGCCATATTTTTATGTGGGGCTGAACTTTCTTTAAATTTTCAATAATTTGCAAAATTAAACTTATATTCCATATATAACAGGAAAATGCCGCCACGTCCGCACGTTCCTTGTATATGCCCCTTAAAATTTCTTCCTTCGTATTGTTTATGGTAAAATGAGCAAGATGAATATTCTCCTTATGCTCACCGCAGTATGCTTTAAGGCTTTGGACGGCCAGGTTTGTATGAATAAACTTGGAATCTACCGCTATTAACAAAATTTTCATAGTTATCTTCCTTTTAACGGTTATATAATTATAATTATAAACCAAGTTAAACTATTTTGGTCTTTAATTATATCATTTTATTATTTTTTTACAATATCTCAAACATGA